>DAPT01000065.1 GCA_002502215.1 Euryarchaeota archaeon UBA124 | reverse complement strand
CTTGCTGAGATGATCGAAGCGAAGCGTGAAATTACCGAAGCATTTCGCCTTGCTAAACAAAGAATCGATCTTGCGAATGCCATCGAAGGGGGTTTGGCTGTGCGGGCAGCTGCCATTGCAAACAGTGCTCATCCAGAGGTTGAAGTTGAACGACGCAACATCATGGGTGTTGTTGTCCCCAGCGTAAGCGGTACCAATCTCAAGTCAACCTTCGCTGAACGTGGAGTCGGTTTTATTGGCTCATCACCGTACATCGATGAAGCGAGCGACAGTTTTAGTGAATTGATCGAAAAAATGGTAACGGCAGCTGAGATGGAAGCCACTCTCAAGCGCCTTCTTGAAGAAATCGAAGCAACGAAACGTCGTGTAAACGCACTCGAATTCAAAGTCATTCCTGAGTTGGAAGAAGCAAAGGTCTTCATTCAATTAAGACTTGAAGAGATGGAACGTGAAGAGACTTTCCGACTTAAGCGATTCAAGAACAAGTGAGTTCATCCATCGCTCTGAAAAAAGGGCATGATTGATGTGGGAGTGGTGTGCAGTTCTCATTAAGGGGGGCCAAGTTTCATGACGAGCGTGAATGAAAAACAACCCTCTCAACTCGCAGTACACAAGGATGCTTGGACTCAAAAAGACCTACTTGAAGGCATAATCCAGCGTTACATTCCCATACGCTCTCATGTTGGAGGCTTGTGGCCGACGTGGGAAATAGAAGCAGATCAGGCGGATGAAAAGTTACCCGAACTGAATTCCTATCTCGAACGCCTCGGCTGGATGGCAAGGCTTCAACGCGGCGATGTCGATCAATTAGCGACAATCCCTCTTCCACACGACCAATTTCCAGGCTCAAGAATTCACATTTACATGTGGACTGCGTCTCTCATTACGCTGCTCCTTTCCGCTCTTCGATGGATGGAGAATGGAAGGCCAAGCGGGGGCTGGTTTGTAGAATCCGAGTTTCTTGATGCATTGATTGGTTTTGTATTCCCTGTTCTCTTTACGCTCTTCCTCGCCTCGTACATTCAAACTCGAATTTCAGCCAAACTCGGCGTCCGAACCGGACACATACTCCCAATTCCAGATCCATCTGTCCTGCTGTGGCTCTTTTCAGGTCTTTCAACCTCCTTTTTCATATGGCCTTTTGGCATCTTCTTTATTCCAACCTTACCGAGAATGGACGCCCGGCCATGGCCTGACCGCAAGTCTTTGGCATGGACATCTGTATCGGTACCAATTGTGTTGCTTGTGAGTGGTTTTGTCTTTTGGACACTTGGATTAATCCTTGCACCAGACGCCTATCTTTTGACCGGTGAACCTTACCGTGCGAATCCACCGTTTTTGATTGAATTGCTCAGCACGGCTTTCGATACCTCGTTCCAAACAACCCTTGACTGGGGCCATCCTTTCTTCTTTGCAGCAGGTTTCTTGACCCTCGTTGGTTGGTTGCTGATGTTACCAATCCCGACGTTCCCTGGAGGCCGATTACTCGTTGCACGAATGGGAATACAAGAGGCACGCAGTTCAGGCACGCAAATTCTGATGTTCATGCTTCTCGTTACTGCTGCGCTCTTTATCTTCGATGCATTCAACGGATTTACCATATGGATTCCAGTGTTGTCGGTCGCCATTCCGCTTCTTCTATTCATGGGCGGAGATTCCCGAATTCCTGTTTTGATTGATGGTGACAGGCCGCTGAATGAGGAAAACCATCGTCGTTTGGGTCTTGTCCTTTTCATTGCCATCCTCTTTGCGATTCCTTCACAGTTCCCGGTCGAACCCGTTGAGCGTTGGGATGCCGAAGCCACCTACTCGCTCGATGTTGATGTTTATGCTGAACTCGGTGATGCTTGGAACGCATCAGCGATGATTTCATTGGAAAACCCCTCGATGGAAAATAGAAATTACACTGTATCTGGGTTCATTCTTGGCACCACTTTTTGGACAGCGGAACTATCCTGTGGCGAGGAGATTTGCAATGGTCAGTTGGAGCCCGGTGAATCGACCACAATTGAGCTTTTGTTCACGCATGAAAATACCAGTCAACAACCAACGTTCCTTGACTATCAAATCGATGTAACCTTCGATAAAACCGAGCATCAAGAAATTGGCACGATCCACCCCAACATGACAGGTTCAGTCGGAGCAGAATGGTATCATCTACGTAGCGGTGAAGAAGTCCTGACTTGTCTCGATATCTATCTCGAAGAATCTGCTAATATCTCATTCCCGGACTTAAGCTCCGATTGGATGCCGTTCTTGTGGCTTGAAGGCCAGGTTGGGCTCAACCAAACGCTTGAAACAACTGACAACATTGTGTGTTTGGATGGAGCCGATCAGGCACTTCCATACAATGCACAATCGTATTTGCACAATGTTGCACTCGGCAATGCGACGTTCGTTGTCGGATTTGACTCCACTTGGCCACACATCGTTTCAGCGTCGGAGGACGGATGGTTTATCGATGAACAACACCCCATAGGAACACCGTTCAACCAAGAAGGTACATTGTATCAAGAGAACAAATCTTCGTGCCCAGACAATGAAAACTTGGTCACACCTCCCCACAACGGTAGTGCAATTCGGAATTGGGATATTTCATTGCGTCCTGCACACAAAATTCCTTCCATTGGTCCAGGCGAAGCACTCATTCTCGAATTGCCACCGAATACTTACATCCATTGCTATCAAGATGAGGGAATTGCAACGAAGTTCTCAATCCAAGAGGGTCCAAACCTGATTCTTAACGATGGCAACGAAACAATCCGGCTATGGGACGCTCCTCGGACTGCAACCTCTACGGAACTTACCATCGAATTGTTCAACAGCGGTACATCCGACGTTGTGCTTCGACATTCAACATTTGGAGATGTAGAATGGGACCTTCAGAATCTAACCGATTCGCTCTCCCCCGGCTGGAACAATCTCACGCTGGGGGTTCCATCATCGATAATCAACACCTACCAACTGACGCACCAAGATGGAGCAATTCTCATCACATTTGGCGGTTATTTGGAGGCTGAATCTTGAGAGTTGGCATTGTAGGGGCTGGCTCAATCGGCTCCCTCATTGCTGGATGTTTGTCCCAGACTTCATGCGATCTTCTGTTGCACAGCCGCGGTCTCCACGCTGCACACTTAACCGTTGCAGGACTCTGTGTTGATGGGGTGGATAAACGGAAGATTTCATCAGACCGATGGGAGGTGCTTCTTGAGGAGCAACCCATCCCCGATTCAGTGCGTTCATCCTGCGATGTTGTCTTAATGACTGGGAAATCTTCTGCATTTGATCGTCACCTCGAGGTTACAAAACACCTCCTGCGCCAAGATGGTCTTGTCTGCACGCTCGCGAACGGGCTTGGACATGAGGAGCGCTTGATGCATGCGTTTGGACCTCAACGTGTTCTTGCATCAACGACAACGCATGGAGCATACCGGCCGGAACCAGGCCATGTCCACTGGGCAGGGAGCGGGGAGTTGAGCATTGGACCCTTCATGCATCCACATGACAAAGAATCGGTCGATCCCTTGTTGAAACTGCTCTCGGATGGGGGATTGAATCCCCAATGGCAGGAGAATGGGCGAGTCATGCTTTGGAATAAGATGCTGTTGAACATCGCCATCAATCCAATTGCTGGGCTTCTAGGAAAAGAAAACGGAGCCCTCCTCGAACCTCACTTGTTTGAATCCTCCGTTTCGGTGATGCTTGAAGGGGCCCGAATTGCTCGTGCTGAAGGAGTTCCACTCCAAGAAGACGAGGAACTCGTTGACCGATTACGTAACGTGCTTGTGAAGACGAGCAACAACTACTGTTCAATGCTGCAAGACGTACGAGCTGGACGAGAAACTGAAATTAATTCTCTAAATCTTGAAATTTGTCGACGTGGAGAGATTCTTGGTCTTGCAACACCGCTTAACCAATTGCTCTCGTCGGTCATTCAAGATCTTCGATGAGATCTTTGTTGAAATGCAGTCCTCTGTTTTCCTGCCGCATAATTGCATCCTCAGCCACAAGAATTCCAACAAGAATCATGTTTCGTAATTCCACAATTTCGCGTGATGGAAGGCTTGATTTCCAGATGGCGTCAATTTCTTTTTCCAACAAGCGAAGTCGTCGAATGGCACGCTCCAATCGAGAGAAGCGTCTGGATACACCAACCTCGTAACGCATTGTTTGATTCAACGCAGTACGATCATGTGTTACAGGACCGTGCTCTCTGAGTTTATACAATCCATCTGAGCGCCAGTTTGGTGGTGAAACATCGATTGAATGTATTCCCTTGTCGATTAGATGGGATGAGCAGCGATGTGCAAAGACAACTGCCTCAAGTAGACTGTTTGATGCCAAACGATTCGCTCCGTGCATTCCAGTGCAAGCCACCTCGCCTATTGCGAACAGGCCTGGGATGGCTTTCCCAGTCCCATTCAGAATTGCTGAACCAACAGCATCGACTTCAATGCCCCCAACGATGTAATGTGCTGCAGGAGCGACTGGCAGTGGATCGATTCCAAGTTCGATGCCATCCCTTTGCAATCGTTTGGAAATCATCGGAAACCGTTCATCCAAATGTTGTTTGTCCAGGTGCTCAGTTACAAGATAGACGTGCGATGCCCCAGATTCTGCACAACGCTGATCGATGGCACGTGCAACGACATCGCGCGTTGCCATTGAGCCGAGGGGAGATGCTTGAAGCGTAAAAGAAAACGAACGAGGGTCCTCTTCGCCGCTGGCTTTCCACTCATGGTATCCCTCGTGATCGAGTAGGACCGCTCCCTCTCCTCGCAATGCTTCTGTAATCAAAAAAGGACGTTCACCCTCGACAACAAGCGCTGTCGGATGAAATTGAACAAACGCCATATTTGTTATTGAGGCACCCGTTCTATAGGCCATTGCAATCCCGTCACCTGTTGATACAGATGGATTGGTTGTCTTTTCCCACAACTGCCCCGCACCCCCAGTAGCAAGAATCACAGCATCTCCTCGAATGGTGAGAACTTCGCTGGTTTCCTGATCGAGTGCCCAAACCCCACATACGCCCTTCTCAGGCACCTTGTGTTCCCGTTGTATGAGATCAATCGCTAGTGTATTTGGGCGGAGTTTGATTCGGTCGTGCGCTCCTGCAGCAGTTGTAAGAGCGCGTTCGATTTCCTTCCCGGTCGCATCCTTGGCATGGAGAATACGTCTTGATGAATGTCCGCCCTCTTTTGCGAGTTGAAAATCCCCGTCTTTGCCTCTTTCAAACTCAACGCCGATCGAGAGCAGATCTTGAATTCGTTCACCTGCCTCTTCAACAACCATGCGGACAATCTTTTCGTCACACAAACCGTCACCGGCATCAAGTGTATCTTTGATGTGGCCGTCGATTTCCTCGAGATTCGTTTTGTCGAGGATGGCGGCAATACCTCCTTGTGCCCAATTTGTGGAGGAGTCCTTCGGTCGCTGCTTTGTGATGATTTCAACATCAAAGCCCTCGTTCGCAAGCCGTAGGGCTGCAAACAGTCCCGCAATGCCAGTACCAATGATGAGGACACGAGGCATAGTCGTGCCAGTAATTGTTCGTTCTTGATGACATCGGTTCGTCCAGCGATAGGGCTATGTGTTGTGGATTCTTGCAAAGAGCATGTTGCGAAAGGTCATCGCCTTGCTCGGCCTTGCAACAATTCTCTTTGTTATTGCAAACGCTCATTTTGGCATGGTTGCGGAAAATGTTGTCGATGGAGCCGGAACAGCACGCCTCGATGTATTGCGATTAGCGGACCCAGGGTGTACGATACCCGAAATGGAGAAAGAAATTCGGGAAACCGGTACCGCATTCTGCTTAGGCGAGAAGGGGACTTGGGGGACAGCAGACATTCTCCTGTTGTTCTGGGGCATTCTTATCATAACTGCCGGGCGTTTCCGTATGCCCTCAGACCCTCGTTTAGCGAAGCGTATTCGCCGAGTTATGTTCACTTCAGGAGCAGTTCTGTTTGGTTTAGCAATCCTGGACCGATTTCAATGGCTGCCAACATCAGCAAATTCGGAAAGCATGGCTGACATTATCCCAATACCGCTCCCGCCCTGGGTGGTTCAGATTCTCTTTGCAATCATCGGCGCGTTGCTTATGCGTGGTCCGAAATACGAAGTATCCGAATTTGAAGGGAATTACCAACGGCTTGAGCATGAGCGAGAAAAAGAGCATCGCGTACAACAAGTCTTCAACGAAAAAGCTCGTTCAATGTCAGCCTCACGAAAAGGAGTTGCTCGCAGAAGTCGTCTCATTGATCGTGATGCTCACTTGGTTCCTTTCCGTACACGAAATTCTCCGAAAGTTCGTGCAACATGTCCATTCTGCAAAGGAGCCGGTTGCAAAGAATGCAGGTGGACGGGCGTCGTTTGACGAAAACGGCACTTTTTCTGGACATCAAAAACGATATGCTCCGACGCATAATCAACCGATTGTTTAAATGTCCTCGACATACGGTGTTCGACCTAAGGTCAGTTTCGACCGTTAAGGGATTGGGATGTTTCTAAAAGCGTTGGAGATGGAGAACTTCAAGTCATTCCGCGGAGAAGTCGTCATCCCTCTCGATCGTGGTTTTTCTGCAATTACTGGACCAAACGGGTCAGGGAAGTCCAATTGTGGTGATGCGATTCAATTCGTTCTCGGACCAAAATCAACCAGGACAATCCGGGCACAAAACACGAAGCAACTCATTTTCAACGGGGCTGAGGGTTACAAACCAGCACGAGGCTGCACAGTAACACTGGTTTTTGGCAATCCAGTGCTTTCAAACGGTCGACGCCGATTGCCAATCGAAAACGACGAGGTCCGCATGACTCGATTAATACGACTAACTGCCTCTGATAACGTCGTATCGACCTACCTGCTTGATGGTGAAGATTCTTCTCAGAAATCGTTTCATCGTCTTCTAAACGCTGCAAATGCCCGCCCTGATGGTTACAACATTGTGCTTCAAGGTGACGTTACAGGGCTTGCACGAATGACACCAATCGAACGTCGCAAGGTTCTGGATGGTGTTGCAGGTGTAACCTCATACGATGATGAGATTCGTAAAGCAAAGAAGCAAAGAGACAGCGTCGATTCATACATCGAAAGGATTGGCATGCTCCAAGAAGAGCAGCAAACCCGGCTTAAGGAACTTGAACAAGAACGCAAAGTCGCGATAAAAGCACAATCCATCACAGACGAATTGACATCCTCACGTTCTCAACGATACCAAGCAATGTATGCAAGTCTCGGGATGGAATTGGAGCACCAAATTGCAGAGCAACTGCGGTTCATCGAAGAGGCCTCAGCGCTTGAAGGACAGGTCAAATTAGGCAGTAAGAAATTGGTCGAGTTGGATGACAGAATTGGTGAAATTCAAAAGCAAATCGATGCATTGCTCGGTGACGAAGGTGATGGGTTGTCGAAAGCAATCCATGACTTGCGGGTGCAAATAGACCGCGACAAAGACCGAATTGAGGATTCCCTGCAAGCGAACGTCGACGATGCGGAAGAGCGTGAACAAGTTCTCGAACGCTATCACGAAGCAGAAGCGGCATTGAAGGCCTTGCTTGAGGAGGCGGAAACCAGCCAACGTCAGATGGATGAAGCCCAGCAGATGCTGAGTGAAGCTCAATCCGAAGAGGACAAAGTTCGGAAACTTCTCGAAGGCTCCGGAAAGAATCACGCTGAACTCAATCGAGCTTTGAGTGATGCCATTACCAACCTTGAGAATGCAAAAAAAACAGTTTCAGCAGCACAATCCGATGTTGATCGTACTGCTGCTCAAGCAGAACTTGTCGAAGCAAATCTTGCAAAAGCGCAGGAAACTGCTGAAGAATCGAGATTAGAACTTGAGGAAAAGGAAGCGGAATTCAAAGAACTCTCAGGAGGGAAGAAGATCGATCGTTCTTCGCTGACGAAGGACGTTCTGGACGCTGAGCGAGCAGAATCCCGTCTTCTCGAGGAGGCAGGCGCAGTCGAACGGAAGATGACCGAGACGGAGCGACAACTTCGCTCTGCTCGAGCGGAATTGGAGAACAAATCAAATTCAAAGGGCATGGCTGGAGGAGCTGCCGCAATTCTTGGTGCACGAGATCGAGGTGAAATCAAAGGCATCATCGGTACAATTGCTGAATTATGTGCTCCAGTAGAATCCGAACATGAAACTGCACTTGCAACTGCCTTTGGCGGAGCAATGACATCGGTTGTGGTTGACTCGGATGAGGTTGCTGCTGAGGCAATACGGTGGCTTGCCCAACGCAAAGCCGGGCGAGCAACATTCCTGCCTCTCAACAAACTCTCGACAAGTCGTGCCGGTGGTAAGGCAATGATGGTTGCCCGTAAGCCAGGCGTGATCGGATTTGCTTACGAATTGCTTGAATATGATCCCCGAATTGATGCTGCAATCAAGTTCGCCTTGCGAAACACGCTGATCGTCCAAAACATGGAGATTGCTCGCCAAAACATGGGCGGTGTACGCCTGGTGACGATGCGGGGGGATATTACGGAAGCAGGAGGTGCTATGGTTGGTGGTTCAAGACAACGCATGTCGGTTAGTTTTGGTGGAGGGATTGCTGGAGCAAAGGAAGTTGAACGCCTCAGTTCCGAACTCGAACGTCTCCGTTTGATGTCCGACACGGTCTCAGCAGCTTTAGCAGACCTACGTAAGGAACAGCAGTCTCTGCGCCAACAAATCAATGAACTCGCAAATGAAGATGGAGCAATCCGTCGAGAAACACTGCGCGCAGAAGTTGCAACATTCAAGAAATCACATTCCAAGAACATCGGTGAGGTCGAGCGATTGAAAGGCGATCTTCGTCGCCTGGAGGGATTGGCCAGTACACAACTCGAGTCACTCGATGAGGCCGAATCAAAGGTGGCCGATTCAGAGAAACTACGCATGAGTGCTCAAACTGCTCTTGAGGATGCAAGTCCACAACATCTCAAAGACCGATTGCATGAATGCACCGTAAAGCGAACGCAGGCGGAAGGAATACGTTCCAATGCAGAGGTATCTCTGCGTTCAATTTCTGAACGTAAGAACTTGCTCACTTCAACGGTGTCTGGTGAAAAAGAGCGTCTTTCTCAAATTGATCAGGCAGTCGAAGAACGCTCACAAAACCTTGCTCTTCTCAAACAAGGCGTGGAGTCAAATGCAGAAATTCTTGCAGAGAAGGAAGCAGAACGTGCCCAATTCCTTGAAGAGAACAAGGGGCTTGAGGACGAGCGGATTGAACTCGTAGAGGAGCGCGCAAGTCTTAATTCGACCTTGGTTCAAAAATCGAACCAAGCCCGGAGTCATCGCACGCTTTCCACTGAACTTGAGCGAACCGTTCAGGCAAAGCGGAAGGAATTATTCGACGTTGAAACCGAGATGCAGACCATCGGAATTCAAGCTGCGGAGGACGGGGCCGTTCTCGATTCTGTTGTTGATATTGATCGCCGAATCCGTCGTCTCGAGCGTCGTCTGGAAGAGTTTGGAGCCGTGAATATGCGAGCCATTGAACAGTACGATGCAGTCGAGGAACGACTTGAAGAAATGGAAGGTGATTTCAAGAAACTTCAAGATCGAAAGAAACACCTCATCGACGTTGCAGAACGTCTTGAGGAACAACGAAAGGTGCGTCTTATCGCTGTTTTAGAAAAGGTCAATGAGAATTTCAAAAAGGTCTACAAATCGCTCAGCAACGGTGGTCGGGGCGAATTGTACCTTGAGAACAAGGACGAGCCATTCAAAGGTGGCCTTGAACTTTGGGCACAGCCGAAAGGCAAGTCATCCAACGTGACTCGACATCAGCTTTCAGGAGGAGAGCAGTCCGTTGCTGCACTTGCATTGATCTTTGCAATTCAAGATTACGATCCAAGCCCATTTTACTACTTTGATGAGGTAGACCAAAATCTCGACAGCGTTAACGCGGAATGCATTGCAAAGATGTGCCGCGAGCGAAGCAAGGCGGCTCAATTCATTATGGTTACTCTACGAAAGGTATCTCTGCAACTCGCTGACCATCACATTGGAATTACGCATGGCGGGGATGGATGCAGCCGCAGAATTATTGATTTCGACCAAGAACAAGCCATCGCATTGGGTGAACAAGCACTCAAAGAAGCAGAATCCGCAGTCGCAAAGAATGTACAACGAGCGAAGGAAGAAGAAGAAACCCTTGCTGAAATGCCTTTAGTTCCCGAAGCACTTCCACCACCGCAAAGTTTGGGAGGGTTGCTGAAGCACATGCAAGAAGACGAAAGCATCAGTTCACTTGCTGAACGGACTGCCGAAACCAACGAAGACATTGACGAGCGTTCTGCACTCGTTGAAGCCCTTTCTGAAATAGATTCTGAGGCAGTACGAGAAGAAGAGACGCCAGAAGTGGATGAATGAGGTGGTAAAGATGATTCAGCAAGGACTCGATCAGTGGTTTTTGCGACAAGATGTCATCGATCAACTGTTGCAAAGTGGAGATGATGATCTCGAAGGCATCAATGCTTATGCTGACAGAATCCTGATGATTGCTCAGACCGAAGAAGCAGAACATCAGACCCTTGAAGATCCGTTTGACCGAAGTGTTGCTCTTGTTCTTTCCCTTGTGAACAGTGAGGGATTGGACGCTTGGAACATTGATCTCACGTCGTTTCTGCGGCAATTCATGAAACGGGTCAAGTCGCAAGCAAACAGCTTGGATTTACCTGCCTGTGGCCGTTTAATCCGAATGGCATGGGAGGTTCTAAACCACCAGGCGGCTCACCTTTTCGAACGTATTCAGTATCAAGACAATGAAGATGATTGGGATACAGGATTTGATTTTGGATGGGAAACAGAATACGATGATCATGAATTCCATTTTACGAATACGGTTTTGCAAGGAAATGCAGACGAAGTCCTTGAGAACCTGTTCGATGAACGAGTCCGTCGGGACGAAGGTCGCCCAGTAACGCTCGGAGAATTGCTCTCAGCGCTCAAAGATGCTGCCGATGATGCGGATGCTCAGAAACTTCGTGAGAAGAATCGTATTGCGCATGCAATTGAACTTGAGGACATGATTTCCAATGTTGGAGGTCGTATGCACAATGAGGATCTTGACGGCGACATTGAGCGATGTTGGACTGCTTTACGTCAAACAACGGTGGATATGGGTTCCAGCAATGTCCCTCTCAAATCGGTCATCAAAACACTGGTCCCAATCCTCGAATCTGCTTTTGGAAGTATTCCTGAAGGATATGATGAAGACGCTCGAGTTAGTTCATTCATTGCGGGTCTCTTCCTTACGCACAAAGGCATGGCTTCCATTACTCAAGGAAATCAACTCAACGATGTCATCATGATTGAAGATCTCTGGCCACAACTGACAAACTTTGCAGATGTTCTCGATGCAACTCTCGAAGCAGACCAAGAAGCCCAAGTTGCGAGGAGTGAGGCGAAGACAGGCTCAGTCTTGCATGCTGAGCGTTTGCAAGAACGTGCAGAGAAAGCCCGCCGTGCTGAGGAAAAAGCAAGACAGAAGATCGAAGAAGAGCAGCAAACCGTAACCTCTGATTTCGATGAGCACGAATGGTTGGTAGAGTAGGTGATACAGTGTCAGAACTCGCATTAGAAACCCTTCTTGAAGCCACACTTTTTGGTTCTGGCAAGTCCCTTTCTGTAAAGGATCTCTCCGAATCCCTTGGCTATGAGGGAGATGAGATTTCTGAAGCACTTACCTCCTTGCAAGGAACGATTAAACGACGCAGGGGTGGAGCCCTTCGAATCGTTGAAATCGGTGGGAAATGGGCCATGGAGGTTCGTTCGAATGTTGCTGAACATCTGCCAAAAGAAACAAAGACAGAGATGCCAAAGAAGCTCCTCAAAGCCGCAGCGTTGATTGCTTATCATCAGCCAATGCCGCAATCCCGATTGGTTGAATTACTCGGACAAAAAGCGTACGACTACGTTCGAGAACTTTCTCAACATGGCATGATCTTGCGCCGGCGCGACGGCAATACCAGGCGTTTAACGACAACTCGACGGTTCTCTGAAGCCTTTGGCTGTCCGCATACGGATTTGCGAAAAGTGCGAAAATGGTTTAGGGAGCAAGTCACCGAAGCTGGTATGTTCGATGGAATGGAGTCTGAAGCACTCAAAGAAGTGGGCGAAGATGGCCTGGTTCAATCCACTCTTCCATTTGAGGATGAGTGATTAGGAACGATGTTGCTTGAGAATCTCCGCAACTCTCGTC
>DAPT01000030.1:3591-26139 GCA_002502215.1 Euryarchaeota archaeon UBA124 | reverse complement strand
GCGGTAGCATCCGAGGGTTGGATGGCGACAATGGACAATCAATCCGGTGACGCAATTTTACTGATACACGACGTTTCAGATCCATTGATTGATCCAAAGGTGGTTGCTCAACCCATCATGGAATTTGATTCTCCTTACGCTCTAAACGAACATTACCTTGTCGTTGCAAACAGTACTGAACTGCGTCTCATCGATGTTGAGAAGCCGAGTGAGGTTATCCTTCAACAAGAGGTTTCTGGAATCGAATCATTGCAATTAACTTCCCTGCAAGGTGAACCGGTTGTACTGTACATCGCAAACAATTCTCTGCAAGGAATGAATGCAGAAGGAGAATTGGTTCAGGTGCCATCACTTCCTGAGGATGAGACAATGGAATTGATGTCCGTTTCTGGGATTGAAGTTCTCATGGTTTCGAGTGAACAACCTTCGAGAGTACACATTGGCACCATTGGTGGAATTGGGTCGCAGATTATCTTCCTCAATGCATCCACGACACTTGAGCAAAACCTCGTGTTGGAAGAGTGGGGGCAAACCGTTGATGAAGAGAATGCAACCATCGTGCAAGTGGCTTTTGACTCCCAACACATTGCCGTTCGAATAAACGTTACAGCGCTTGACCGATTGGTGATTTACGATCGTTCAACCGGTGAACAAAGGCTTGGATTTGATCCAATCTTCCCCGTTGGAAACATCTCTTTTGCCTACGATTACGTTGTTTGGGAGGCCAAAGATCACTTCAATCCACTGAGTTTTTCAGATAAATACGGCGATTGGGAAATTCATCAATTGCATCTTCCAACAAATTATTCTGAACAACTTACTTCAGACACCATCGACCAAGTCAATCCGATTGCTCTTGAAGAGGGAATTGCTTACATCGAAGTCGAAGACGATGGAGAGGTGACCATCAACGTTCTCAATCGAGGTGCGGAGCTTGCGACCTATTCGAGCAATGTCCTGCAGTGGTCAGTGATGCTGTTGATCGTTCTTACGTTCATCTACATCTTGCAACGTCAAGACGAAGCACGGTCAAAAGAACTCATCCGTGATAGCGTACTCGAGTCCGAATGAGATCGAATCGTTCGATTACGTCTTCCATGCAAACAGGGTCGCCGCCAGGCGTTTTTGCGGCTGTACCAAGGTCTTGTTCGCACTGCTTGTAACCTTGGAGAACAGCTTCCATCGCACCTTCTCGATGCGGATGCGAAGCTCCTAAAATTTCGAAAAGCACATGCAGATCGATTCCATATAATTCGGTCTCAAATTCGATTTTTGCGAGACCGAAGTCGATGAGGACAGCCTCTCCGCTCGGTGTGATCATGATGTTGTTTGTCGATAGGTCTCCGTGGACAATTGCTTGACGATGTAGCATTCGAATACTGTAACCAGAGGATTGGAGATGCTTCATCATGGTCACGTCGTCGATTGAATCGTCGTTCAGAAGTTCAATCAATGGCTTGCCCGGGACATTGCTCATTACCAATTGCTGTTCCTTGATGTCGCAGTCGTAGAGAACAGGGATGTTGAGTCCACTTTTGTAGAGCCGAACCATAAGCCGTGCTTCAGCAAGCATTCGACGTCGTCCTAAACGGTCATCCAAGTCGGGATGGCGCCACGAGCGAAGTCGCCGTTGCTTGCGGACAGCCGCTTGACCCATCCACGTTCCACGCCAAACCTCAGCCTCTGCACCGAGGTACAGTCGCTCGTCTGCGATGAATGCCATCGAATCAAGCGAATTGCCTTCTTTTCATAAGTTCAGCGATAGCAATGGGTTGAAATTAGAAGGCGGATTGGATTGAATGATACGCATGTCCATCTCGCTTGCTATGTGCGCTGTCGACTTTTCCTCGACCTCAATGTCGCCTGAAGATGTGGCCATCGCCGAGCGTATTGCAGAGTTGAAACAAGAACTCGGTGACGCGTTGTTGATCCTTGGTCATCATTATCAGAGGGATAGCATTGTTATGCATGCAGATTTTCTTGGCGACTCCTTCATGCTGAGTCAAAAAGCCGCTGATTCGGACGCCAAATACATCGTCTTTTGTGGTGTACATTTTATGGCAGAATCTGCCGATATACTCACTTCCGATGAACAGATAGTCATGCTTCCAAATCTGCGAGCAGGATGTTCAATGGCCGATATGGCGACCCTCGAAGATGTTGAAGTTGCTTGGAAGGAAATGCTAGCGTCAACGGAGCTGATGGATCCAATCGACAAACAGAATCCAGCCGATCTTGATATGGAAGGAGAGTCCTATCTTGTCCCTGTGACGTACATGAACAGCAGTGCAGATCTCAAAGACTTCGTCGGTCGTCACGGTGGAATCGTCTGCACCTCTTCCAACGCCGAGGGTGTCCTGCAATGGGCCTTCGACCGAGCGGGACCAAATGGTGCTGTGTTGTTTTTCCCAGACCAACACCTTGGAAGAAATACTGGATTGAGGATGGGCATTACCGAAGACCAAATGCCCACATGGACACCTGGTATTGGTGCAAGTTCCGCTCTATCCGATGCGCGTATTATTCTCTGGCATGGATTCTGTTCGGTCCATAAGCGATTCAAACCCAGCCAAATTGCCGATTTCCGTCAACGTCATCCAGATGGTGTGGTCGTCGTTCATCCGGAATGCCCCAAAGAGACGGTTGAGGTGGCGGACGCAAATGGATCGACGCAGTACATCATAAATTTCGTCAATGATCTGCCAAAAGGAACAACGGTCGCAATCGGAACGGAAATCAACATGGTTGCACGTCTTGCAGACGAGCATCCCGACAAACACATCGAATGTCTCGATCCTGAAATCTGTCCATGCTCAACGATGTACATGATTCATCCAGCGTACCTCATGGACCTTCTTGAGAAGCTTTCAGAGGGCAACACGCACAACCAAATCAAGGTACCAAAAGAAGTGCAAGAAGGATCACTTCTCGCACTTGAGCGCATGCTCAGTATACGTGTCTAATTACTCGACGAGTCGCCCGAGTTCCTCGACGCTGCGAACTTCTGCGAGATAGATTTGCTCAATTGCATCGTAAAGATCTGCATCGCCTGCATCTTCAATCATCGGCATGAGTTCACCGTAGACTTCAGCAGCCTTCGTCTCCGTTATCAGCGACTGAGCGAGCATGTCGGTGTAGGAGGAAACGTGTTCAATCGGCATTGGGTTTCTCTCCGTTACAGCCACGCCACCGAGTTTAACAATGGCTGATCGAACGATGTTTGAGTGAACCATCGATTCATTTGCTTCCGAGGTAAAGTGGGGTTCGAGTTGCATACGATGAATTCCGCGGATGTACGCTGCATAATGTGCATACATATTGATGGCTCTCAATTCCCAACCGAGGGCCTCGTTTAGCTTCATAATCAAGTGGTCGTTTGACATTGTAAGTGCCTCAACCCTCTTCCACTTAAACCTCAGGTTGAGGCTAGGATTGTTTCCGAAAGTCTCCATCCAAGCAAGGCAAGCAACGGGCAAAGAACCATTGTGAGGCCCACATAACTGGCCGCAATGCCAGTTTGCTGTTCTTCAATGAGCCGAATTGTTTCGACGGAGAAGGCGGACATTGTCGTCAATCCACCGAGTAAACCTGTCCCAAACAACAACGCAAGATCTCTGGAAATGACCTGCTCAGCAAGAGCAATCGCTAGCGCCCCCATCAGGAAAGACCCAACCAAATTGACGGCGAGTGTTGCATAAGGAAAGCCTTCATTGGAAATCCATTCAGAGGTCAGGTAGCGAACTGCAGCCCCGATTCCTCCACCGAATGCGACCATCAACACTTGTTGGAGCATGGTGATTCCTCTTCAAACAGGAACTTGAAGTTCGTCCTCGATTGAATCCGAAAAGCCATCAATCATCGGTGTTAGGACAAGAGCATGCGCACTCTTTGGTTCATGACCGGAAACGAAGGTAAAGTCCGTGAAGCCAAACATGCCCTTGAACCACTCGGTTACGATGTACGTCAATTAACCGTCGATGGCTTCGAAATTGTTGAACCGCAGTGCGATGATTTGGAAATCGTCGCTCGCTCAAAACTTCAACAAGCTCAAGCGCATCTTCCGCACCCAAACGATGCTCTTATGGTGGAAGATGCTGGCTTGTTTGTGGATGCTTTGGATGAGTTTCCCGGTGTCTACTCAGCCTACGTTCTGAAGACGCTTGGTTGCGCTGGAATACTCAAGCTGATAGAGGATAAAGCGAACAGAAACGCTGAGTTTCAGGCCGTTGCTGCACTACTTCTTGATGATGAAGTGCATGTCTCACGAGGCATTTGTCAAGGCGTCATTGCTGCAGAAGCAAGCGGAAGTGACGGTTTTGGATTCGATCCGGTTTTTGTTCCAAATGACATCGAAAGAGAAGGAAGTGTTCACACGACCAACGGGCGAACGTTCGCAGATGTGGATCTATCCTTGAAGGAACAGTTCAGTCACCGACGTAAGGCTCTTGACGGACTTATCAAATCGCTTTCATCATCCGAAACGGCATCATCGTCATAAGCAGGGAGTTCTTGGATGGAGCGATAGGCATGGGATTCTTCCGCAACACAATCGCATTGGCGTTTGTTGCTACGTTGCTGTTTTATTTCGTCTCAGTTGGTCAAATGGATGAGAATCAACAATGGATTACCATTGGCATAATGATTGTTCTCGGACTGATCTTCATCCTTTCCGGATCGCCTTCCTTTGAACTTCCAGCTCAACCTCTTTCTCCTGATGCACCGGTTGCAGCTGCCTCAGCCGCTGCTGCGCAAATCGATGAGGTTGAAGAAGCGGAAACGAGTCCTTCGGCTGAACCAGAGAAGACAATGTCGCTCAAAGAACGTAAGGCAGCAAAGATACTTGCTGCGCAGGAGGCACAACGCGCTGCTATGGCGGCAACCGTTGAAGGCGATGACGAGCCAATGGATGAACTGCCTTTTGTTGAGGTCGAAACAGTTCATGTTGCCGATGAATATGTCGTCGAGGTTAGCCCAGAGTCCGTTGAAGAGGCAGACATTCAAGCAACGGTCAAAGAGCGTGCATCCCTTCACAGCGAAATCCGTGCGCGCATCGAGGCACGTCGCCGCTCACAAATGGCCGACATTCGCGCATCGACATCGCGCATGTGGGAAGAAAACGTTGTTCGAGAAGATTTGGTAGCAGTTTTGCAAAACGAAGGACATGGCCTCTCCGTTCTTGATCAACCCCTCAATCCCGACCCAGGTCACATCTATGGGGCTACCTTCATTCGAATCGATGACCAACGCATCCTCAAGTATCGCTCCCAACTTGATGCTGGATTTGAAGCGGTTATTTCGACCAAAGCCCCGATTGAATCGACACTTCCCGAACTCCCTCCTCTTATTGGACCGGATGGAAACCTACTCCCGCTACCGGACCTACCGAGCCCATCAGGTGCACTCGCAGCTTTGAAAATGGAAATGGATGAAGATTGAGGCTTGTTGATGGAAACAATCCCCCAAGCATCGTCGAAGCAGAAACAACTCGCATTGCTCGGACTTGTTCTCGTTGCAATAGCACCAACCGTCTCCGTCATTACCGGCTTTGCTCTGAAGGCAGGAATCATTGCTGCTTTTGTTTTCGTGTTCACCAAACTGTGGATGTTTGGATTACCTGCTTTCTGGTATCTGAAGGTCGATGGAGGTGAGCGGTCCTACTCGATGCCAAAAGAGGGAGGTTGGACGATTTCAGCACTGCTCGGAATTGGAATGATCTTCGTCATAGCAATTGCCTATTTTTTACTCGGTGACCTTGTCCTACGCAGCGAGGATTTGCACGAAATTCTTGAGCCGTTTGGACTTACAGTTCCGTGGAAGCTTGCTATCGGAATTCTGTTTTGGATCTTCATCAATTCCGTGCTTGAAGAGTACGTTTTTCGATGGTTCATTACGTCGAAACTCGAACAAATTCTTGGCGGGAAATGGCGACCAATTTTACTGTCAGCAGGCATCTTTACGTTGCATCACACGATTGCATTGGCTTTCTTCATCGACCCACTTGGCAATGCACTTGCCTCTCTGGGTGTCTTCATCGGCGGGGTCATCTTCTCGTGGATCTACGTGCAATACCGAAGCATTTGGGTGGCTTGGGTTGCCCATGCATTGGCCGACGTTGCAATCTTTGCCATCGCTTGGCAGTTGATTGTCGGATTTTGATTACTTGTGTTTCCACTGTGCGTTCTCTCGATTAAGGAAAGCCTGAACTCCGATTTCCTTGTCTTCCGTGTCGAACAATCCTGCAAACGCTCTAGCTTCTGTTGCGACGCCTTCTGTTAACCCTTCATCGAGTGCTGACCGAAGTGTTTCTTTGGCGACCCGAAGTGTGCTGCTGGATTTGGTAGCGATCAAACAGGCCATGTACAACGCTTTCTGCTCCAACTCATTGGATTCGACGACGTGGTTCACAAGACCAATTCGGAAGGCTTCCTCGGCGTTGATCATCTCGCCCGTGTAAACCATCTCGAGTGCTTTTCCGTAACCGAGCAAAGAGACAAGTCGTTGAGTACCACCGTAACCAGGAATGAGTCCAAGATTGATTTCAGGAGTTCCAAACTTTGACCGTGAACTTGCGATGCGTATATCGCAAGAACAAGCAACCTCGAGGCCACCGCCTAGCGCGAAACCATCAACCATTGCAATGGTCGGTTTGGTTACATTCCACAATGCTTCAATCGCATTGTTGGTAAATTTGGTTGCAATCTCTTCGCTTTCAGCTCCGAGGAATTCAGTGATGTCTGCGCCTGCAACGAACGCATTTGGTTTTGCACGCTTTCCTTCATCAGGCTCAAGCGGCTGAGCGCCGGTTATGATAACGCAACGAACCAAATCCTCGGATTCTACCCAAGCGACCATTTCCTTCATGGCCGATGTCACATCAGCATTCAACGCATTCAGTTTGTTTGGGCGATTGATTGTGACCATGGCAACAACTGTACCATCGTTGCATGCTTCGACAGGGATTGTTTCAATGCGAAGAACGTCATGTTCCGGGGGCGTCATGAATTTCGCAAACAACGGGAGTTCAAGAGTTCACCGATGGACCGCTTAGGCGGTTTAAGCAAGCAATGAAAACCTAAAGTTGGTTCGTTGATGTATGGGCGATGACTCTCAACCCCTCGTGCGTGCAGTCGACATGGGAAAGCGATACGGCGAATTCGTTGCCCTTCACCCACTCAATGTTGAGGTTCATTCCGGTGAATTTTTTGGTGTGTTTGGGCCAAACGGTGCGGGTAAATCGACGTTCATAAAACTCCTAACAGGTCAATTGCAACCATCGATTGGACAGATCGAGGTGTTGGGCGTCGATGCTCGAAAATCTCCTCAAAAACTCAAAGCCAACATTGGAATTGTTCCCGAATCGGAATCGCCGCCATCGTTTTTGACACCAACCGAGTTCCTTCAGTTTGTTGCTCGATTGCGCGGCCTTGAGGATCTTGAGGCGCAAGTCGAGCACTGGCTGGATTGGTTCGGATTGCAGGAAAAAAGGGACACGATGTGCAAGGATTTGTCAAAAGGTCAGCGGCAAAAAGTCATGCTCGCATCCGCATTTATTCACAAACCTAAACTTCTCTTTTTGGATGAACCGTTTGCAAATCTTGACCCTATTTATCAACGAAAATGCAGGGAATGGTTGCTCGATCACGTCGATGATGGCGGGACAATCTTCCTCTGTTCACACGTTCTTGAGATGGCGGAGCGCATGTGCAACCGCATGGCCATTATCAATCATGGACGAGTTCTGGCAGCAGGAACGGTATCAGGAATGAAAGAGTCCGAAAAGGAAACCTTGGAGGACGTCTTTATTCGACTCGTTGGCCACTCCATAGAAGAGGTCGAGCGCCACACTGAGGAAGGAATCAACACCGAGGAGGAATGATGATGCCCACCTCTAGCATCATCTCTCGAGATTGGGATGATGTTATCGTTACTTATGATCACAGCAACAGCGCATCGCTGGGAACCTCTCCCGGCGGCGCCCAAATGCTGGAGCCTCAGCGTGGTTTTGCGGCTTTCTCGACCACGTTCCGATACATGTTTCGTGAAGAGTGGAGAGAAAACATCGATTTCGCAAAAAAACGACAAATTGTTTTGTTCCCGCTCTTGCTCACACTCGTCACAATGGTTACAACCATCGGTCTGCAATTTCTCGTTGGCGATTCAGCAGCGCAATCGTCGAACATGGAAACAAAATCGTTTACTTGGGACCAACTTCGATTTGGCCTCCATCTTCCTCTTCTCTTTTTCAGCCTAGGAATGGGAACCTTTGCTTTCCGTGGAAGTGAGGCAATATCCCAACGTGACGGCAACAAGAACCACCTGATTGCAGCACCAGCGATTCAACCACTGCCAAATTCAATGGCACACTATGCATTTTTTGCCAAGGAATTGGTTTACTACGCGTTGCTCATTCTGACGCCAATCGTCTTGGGAATGTCCTTTGGTATCCTTCTTGGAGAAATCGGAGCGATTACGACGCCGCTTGAGTGGTCTTCGCTGCCGTGGACATGGTTGGCAATGTTCACAACCATTGCTCAAGGGCTTGCGATTTCGTTCCTTGCCTCTTCCTTGTGGATGCGTGGTCGTCCATTCACCGTTGTGGGGCCGATTCTGATTGTTTTCCTTGGAATCGCTGTCGGAATCGGACTCATCGATTTTGATCTCGGTCTGTGGGGGTTGGCGATTCAGAGAGAGCAAGCCCTGTGGATTGTTGCTGCTTCTCTCATTGGCTGTGCTCTTATCGGTCTGATTTCAGCCGTACTCATTCTCGATGATTTTGAAGCGAAGGTGATTGAGCATGCGGATTTGTTTGAACCGTTCTATCGCCGATTGAATTTTCTTGGTAAGGGCGAAGTACGTCTTTTGGTAGCTAAAGAATTCGTAGACCTCCGACGCTCAGGGGCATTGAAAAAAATGACTGTCTCGTATTCGATTCCACTGCTGGTTCTTCTTGGAATGGCATGGTTGGTCGATTTCGCAGAAGCACCGATTCCAATCAATTTGCTTTCATATGCTCCGTTCTTGGGCTTCTTTGGATTCAATTTCTATTCATGGCTTACTGCCCTTGATTCTCCTGATTTCATGAACGGTCTGCCGATGAGCGTCCCTCAACTTATTCGGGCGAAGGTGGTGGTGTACTTCTTGGCAACGTCTTGGATTTCGTTCATCTTCCTCGTCATCATGGCCTGGCGTTTGGATGAATGGGGGGCGCTTCCTATCGGGTTGATCATCATGTTTGCGAATTCCATTTACATCGTCGCACTCACTGCGTTTCTAATGGGATTAAGACCCAACAAAGCCATCTTCGACGGAAAAATCATGACGTATTTTTGGATTGGAACCGTCTTCCCACTCCTGATGCTGTTCCTTCTTTCGTTTACACAAGGCGACACGGAATTCTATCAAAACTGGTTTAGCCAGGTTCGTGAAAACGGCCTTGACGCTGAATCTGTGACGTTTGACAGTGAGCAAATGCAACAAGGATTCTGGGGCATGTTGGGCGTTTCTCTTGCACTTATCGGTGCAAGTGGCTTGTTGTGGAGATTAATGGACCGACGTTGGGGCAAATCCCCCTTCGATAACTAACAACATTGATGAGGTCTCGCCACGAGGTTTCAAGCATGAGTCGTGTTCTTGCCGTATGCGGAATGCCTGGCTCGGGTAAGGGTGAGTTCGCTCAAGTCTTCATGGAAGCTGGAATTCCGGTTCGATCAATGGGCGACATGGTCCGTGAAGAGGTTGCACGACGGGAACTCGAAGTCGTTCCAGAAGTCTTTGGACAAGTAGCATCCGATCTTCGAAGGGAATTCGGTGAAGACGTTCTTGCAGTTCGACTCACTGAAGCAGTTGACGAACTGCTCAAAACCCACCCGTTGGTCTTGATTGACGGTTTGCGAGGGACAGCGGAATATGCCGTTTTCGCATCAACATGGAACGATAAATTCCAGTCGGTTGCAATCCATACGGACAAGAAGATCCGATTCGAGCGAATGCAAGCACGTGGCCGCAGCGAGGACGGAGGAACTGCTACATTTGAGGCCAGAGATGAGCGAGAGAAGGGATGGGGTTTGGAAGAACTCATTGACTCGGCGGATTTTCTTGTTGATAACAACGACGATTTGGTTCAATTTCAGAATCAAATTCGAACATGGCTAGCCACACTCATCTGAGCCTCTTGGCACCGTTTGGCAACCAAAGGTTATAGTCGGGCGCGACCTGTCATGGAATGTCTCGGCGGTGATTTGTTATGGCTAGAAAGAAAGGTGGGGGCGGACGTGGCCGACAAAGAGCACAACAACGTGCCCAGTACGATGAGCTCGACAAGTACCCTGTCATGCCTCCACATGCCTTTGCGCGCATCGTTCGTGACAAGCGAACACTGAACATCATTTACCAGATCATCGAGCCTCCGATGACAAAGAAAGAACAGGAGCAACGCGAGGAAATCATGGACATCTTCATCCGCTCGCTTACAGCAAACATCGAAGAAATTGACGGCAATCCAGAGGCATACTTGCGAACTGCAATGGACAAAGTCATCAAATCCTATGGTATGAAAATCACCAAGAAGTCCAAGTCCAAGTTGTTCTATTACATTAGACGTGATCTCATTGGGTACGGTCAAATGGACGTTCTCATGAACGATGCCAACGTTGAGGATATTTCCCTCGATGGAACCGGTGTCCCGATTTTCGCATACCATCGCAAGTTCGAATCGGTCGAAACGACTTGTGTGTGGAACACGGACGAAGCACTCGAATCCTACGTCATTAAACTCGCACAACGCTGTGGTAAGCACATTTCTGTTGCAGACCCGCTGCTCGACGCTACGCTCATGGACGGTTCCCGTATTGTCATGAAGTTGGGAAGAGAAGTCTCCACCCGAGGTTCTGCATTCTGTATTCGACGATTCAAGGATGACCCGTTTTCACCAGCAGACATTGTCGCATTCCGCACAATGTCATCGTTGATGGTTGCATACCTCTGGATTTCCTTCCAAAATGAAGTCCCAATGCTCTTCGTCGGAGGTACGGCCTCTGGGAAAACCACCACACTCAACGCAATGTGCATTTTCATCCCATGGCAAATGAAGATTGTTTCAATCGAATCCACACGTGAAGTTAACATTCCCCAACCGAATTGGGTTCCAGGTCTAACAAGACAGGGATTCGGAGGTGAATCGAGCGAGGGTGAGATCGGAGAGTTCGAGTTGCTCAAAGCAGCGCTGCGTGAACGGCCCGAGTACATCATTGTGGGCGAAATTCGTGGTGCAGAAGCATATGTTCTGTTCCAAGCAATGGCGACAGGTCACTGTGCATACTCCACTGTTCACGCTGACTCGGTACCATCGCTCGTTCACCGATTGGAGAACAAACCGATCGACATTCCTCGAGTATTGCTCCCTGCTCTTGAGGCATGTGCGATTCAAATTCAAACACGTATCAATGGCCGCCGTGTACGACGAACCAAGCAGATTGTAGAAATTGTTGGAATCGATCCGAACTCGATGGAAGTCATCACGAACGAAGTGTTCCGATGGGATGTCTCCTCGGATGATTTCATCTTCAGTGGTAAGTCCTACGTTCTTGAGAAGATCATGGTGAAAATCAACTTCTCGCAAGATGAGATGCGACGCGAGCTAAGAACCCGTAAGCGAATCCTCGAATGGCTTGTACTCAACGATATTCGAAAGGCGGACCAAGTATCGCAAATCGTTACTGAATACTACGTACGTCCGCAGGAAGTTCTTGCCCGTGTTGACGGTCTACGTTGAGGTGAAACCATGGATTTAACCGCTTGGCAACGCATCTGTCACCGTCTTTTGGGCGGTGTGTTCAAGAGGCGTGCGCGAGCAGACAAACAACTCTCAGACAACCTTGTCAAAGCATCGATGCCAATGATGCCAGAGGTTTACATGGCGACAGTATTTGTCACAACAATTGTCATTACTGCCCTTGGAGTTGGCTTTGTTGCTTTGTTTTTCGTTCCCGAAATTGGTGTTATCGATTTGTGGGAAAGCCAACAAGACCCCGCAACTGAAGCACCTTGTTTCGAATGGGAATATTGGTTCCCGGACCGAATCGATGAATCGAAGCCGGGGAACGGCTGCCCTGATTACAGAACCCAAGTCTTCCCATCATTCCTCAAAGTAATCTTGGTTGTTATTGGTGGTTTCATCGTACCGTTTGCTGCTTGGAAATTCAACAAGGGCGGTGCAAAACGTGAAGCGAAACGTCGAGGTGACATGATTGAGAAATATCTTCCCTACGCCGCATCCTACACTGCGGCAATGTCTGCAGCGAACGCAACACCTGCGAAGATTTTCCGTTCATTGGCCATGAATAAGGACATTTACGGCGACGTTGCAGACGATGCTGCGATGGTCTACCGCGACGTTACTCTTCTTGGCTACGATCTGATTACGGCCATGAAATTGAGCGTCGATCGTGCTGCTTCTGTGTGGCTCACTGAATTTTTCCAAGGAATGGTTGGTACACTTACTGCTGGTGGTCAATTGAAACTTTACTTCCTCAACCGTGCCGAACATTACATGCGTGAGAACCGAACTCGTCTCGGCCAATTCCTTGAGTCCATTGCACTTCTTGCTGAGTCGTACATCGTTGTTGCAGTTGCAATGCCGCTGTTCCTGATCGTCATGCTGGTCATCATGTTCTGGGTATCCGGTTCGGGTGCTGAGATGTCAGAAGGAATGCTTTACGGCATCGTCCTTGGCTTCATACCAATGATTCACGTTGCTTATGCCGTTCTCGTTTACACGGCAAGCAAGGAGCAAGAAATGTAGGGGGTGACAATACTTGGCTCGGAAAAAGAAGAACAAGATTGTCGTCAACCTCGACTTGCCGAAAGACGATTCGACGATGACAAAGTTGTACGGTATTTTGTTCGTTTCAATCCTTCTCGGAATGTCGACAGCTGTGGTTTGGGCAACAAACTCCGGTTTCATTCCGACATCAAACGGTGAACCGATGTTCACCAACGTTGCTTGCGGTATTATTACGGGTGATAACGAGGCATTCAACGGTAATTCAAAGCCAACGTACGCTCAAAACCAATCATGCTCACTCCTGGAAGACAGTCCCGATGTTGTCTCGTGGAACGATGAACCCTGGGAAGATGTCTTGCTTACAGGAAAAAATTTCGATGTACCGGGCGTTGACCCACAAGCCACAGGGGGAGAAGTGGTTGTCCAGCCCTTGACCTTGACATGTGAAGCAGAAGCAAGCGGTCCTGTAAGTTACACGGTTGCAATTCGAGACCGATACGGTGACATCGTCAATCCCAGTTTCACCGGGAATACAGGTTTGACTTCGGATGAATGCCTCATTGAGATCGAGAGCATAGATCCAGGAACGCGCTATGAACTCGTTGTCCAATCAAACACTGAGAATGTACCATTGGACCAATTTACGTTTAGCATGGAAATCGAGTACTATGATGGTACTCCAGCAAACATGAACAACAAGTCGCTTTGGATTGGACCAGAGGTCAGCATTGGACCGCTTGGCATCCACCCAACAATTTTCCTCAACTTCTTTGGATTGATGTTCTTCTTCTTCCTCTGGCCTGCTTCGTTTTACTGGGAAAGAGTCGAGAGCAGGAAAAACGAGATTGAAGAGAAATTCCCAGACTTCCTCCGTGATCTTGCTGAATACTGGAAGGGTGGTCTTTCGATGACTGTGGCGGTCCAAACCTTGGCGACGTCAGAATACGGAGCTCTCAACGATGAAGTCAAGAAGATGAGCGACCAACTATCATGGGGGATCAAATTCAGCGATGTCATCCTACAATTTGCTGAGCGTGTTGGAACACCGCTTGTCAAACGTGCGATTTCCTTGATTTCAGAAGCTGATCGTGCTGGTGGAAAGATTTCCGACATCTTGGTTACAGCGGCCAACGACTCTCGAGAGATTAAGTTCCTAGAAGGCGAACGGAAACGGGCGATTGGGTCCTACATTGCGGTTATTTGGACCTCTTACTTCGTTTTCCTCGGCGTTATCGTCGTTCTTTCAACGGTCTTTATTCCTGCAATTGCGAATTCAAACTCCTCGGACGATGGCGGTGGCGGTCAAAACATTGGAAACATGAAGATTCGGAATGTTGATCCTCTGTTTTTCCTGACAATCTTCTATTACGGTGTTACAATGCAAGCAATTGGAAACGGCTGCATGGCTGGTCTGATGGCGACGGGTCGGTTTTCTGCCGGTTTCAAACATTCGGGGATGATGATTCTCGTTGCTCTTGTCGTGTTCAACTTCATTGCGTTTTCACCCAACCTTATCGGCATTACAGCACCGCCTGGGGTCAATCCTTCTGTCGGAACCTTCATGCCCGCCCCCATTAATTTAGGAGGGTGACGTAGTGCGTAAGGACGAAGACGCACAAGTCCACATTCTTGAGATGTTGACGCTTTTTTGGCTGTTCTTTATGTCAGCGACCTTCCTGATACGCGTGAATGTTCCTGATGCACGTTCTGTTGCCATTGATGCTTCCTTGGAAGCAGCGGGCGAAGATGCGATTACAGCTTCCATGGCTCTTCCTCCCGAACTTACGGGAGAAAGCCGCCTGCATGAACTTCTTTCTGAGGACGCCTATGATGAGGCTTGCACACTGTTGCAAGACATGCTTCCAATCGGCAAGGAGGCAAATTGCTGGTTAGCGCAGAATGCGATGCCTGCAACACCTTATGGGGAAGTAGGAACGCCAAATGGGGCAACCATTGCTGTGCATCAATTGGTCGTCGTTGATACAGACGTGTGGACCATCAGTCTTGATGTCTGGTCTCGAGGAGGTGCGTCCTGATGCGACCCTCACAGAAAGACGACAAAGCGCAGATGCTTCTTGCAACGGGGGTTGTTCTGATGATGTCCCTTCTTTCCATGGCCATCTTTTCCATCAAACTTGCAGGCATGTCCGTGCCGCACGAAGTTGCCAGCGATGCCGTCATACAGACTTCACAAGACGTTGAATCCGTATTGCCGGGGCTAGTGGAAGCGAGAGCCGAGGTATGGTACGAGAACGGTGTGTCCGCCCTCGAATCCGTCACACAAGCAATGGATTCCTCGCACGAAGATTTACTCCATCATGGTGAAATTAGTGGTATTGAGGTGAAATTGATCAACGTCTCAATCACCGATTTAGGATCGAATCAGATTCAAATCGATGCAGAGATCGGTGTTTCAGACAGCGATGCAATGTTGATGAAACCGATTCAATTTATGATCGAATTGTGATCATGCATTGTGCTCATTCCAAGCAAGATTGAGGAAGTGCTTGATACGGTCAGTATCACTACCCCATGTTGGATCGACAACAGGCCATGAAGCAATCTTTGCACGCTCTTGGAGTCCTTCTTGAATGCGACGAATCCGAGAGAAACCTGCGAGGTATCGATCCGCACGACGGTAGGAATGTGCATCCCGTGATTTGAGCATCGCTCGATGCTTTTCCTCAGTTTCAACCTGCATCAACAAACCAACAGCAATGCCTCCACCCTCTCGCCAAGTCCGGAGCAATCGATCACTTGGTACGATGTGAACGCCTTCGATCAACAAATCAATTCCTTCGCGACGTGCCCGCTCGATGGTTGCCGTAATACCCGGCTCAACCGATTCACACGTACGTTGCCAATCGATGACAGGTTCTCCATTTTCTCCACGAGAGAAGGACGAGCGATGCAAGGCTGCATCCTCATCAATGTCGATGCATGTACGCATGATTTCTCGGATGGCATCGGTTGAGATGATGCGAGAAAAGCCAGATGCAGCAGCAATCTCACGAGCAGCTGTTGACTTACCAACACCCGTCGCACCAGCAAGAATCAGAAGACGAGGTGCGACTTGACTCATGGCCTTTGCAGATTCTGCTGCAAGACCAACACGCTCGACCATGACGCTAGTTGAAGCATGCACCTCATGAGTCTATTGGGTCCTGACCAATGATTGGTCGGTTCTTTCCACCAAAAGAATCCACCGAATCGCTCATGAGGCGCATCGATGTGGAAAGAACATGGACGAGAAGCAGATGTACATTGATGGCCAGTGGTGCGCATCATCGGATAACAACACACATGATGTTCTAAACCCAGCAACGGGCGAAACAATGGCGACAACACCGAAAGCAACACTTGACGATGTTCACCGCTGTGTTGCTGCATCAAAAGCAGCCTTCGCAGACAGAAGTTGGAGCGCTATGGACCCAGCAGAACGTGGCCGTGTTCTCAATCGTATCGCTCAAGCAACCTATGCAAACGCAAAGGCGCTCGCAGCCATTGAAAGCAGCAACAACGGCAAGACCTTCCGTGAAGCATTGTCAGAGATTCGTTATGGAGCATGGACCTTCGAATATTTCGCAGGTTTGACCGACAAGATCGAAGGATCAACCATTCCAGTTCCTGGCAATCGACTCAACTACACGCTCCGGCAACCTATCGGCGTAACAGCCCATATCATTCCATGGAACTTCCCACTTCAACTCGCTCTTCGCTCGATTGCACCTGCCCTTGCAGCAGGATGCACCGTCATCGCCAAGCCAGCATCGTGGACTCCACTCTCGCTCATCGCATGGCTCGAGGCCATGCATGAAGCGGAAGTCGGACTCCCAGAGAACGTCGTTCAAGTCATCACAGGTTCAGGAGGACTCATCGGAGATGCCCTCGCAGGCCATCCAGACATCGGTGGAATCGTTCTCACTGGTGGCGTCCCTACAGGACAAGCTGTCATGGCAAAAGCCAGCGAACAACTCACACCAGTCACACTTGAACTCGGTGGAAAGGGAGCCAACGTTGTCTTCCCTGATGCAAACCTCAAGTATTGTGCCAAAGCCATCTGCTTTGGAATCTTCATGAATGCAGGACAGATGTGCTGGGCTGGTTCTCGACTCATCGTTCACGAGGATGTCCATGACGAATTGGTCAATGCTGTCGTTGAAGAAGTTGGCAAGTGGAAGATTGGACCTGGAATGAGCGAAGGCGTCCGAATTGGAAGCCTCGTTCACACTGATCACCGTGCTGATATCCTCCGCATGCTCGAAGAAGGACTCAAGCAGGGTGGAACCGTCGTTACCGGTGGAGCAGCCATTGAAGGCGAGGGAGCATTCATGCAACCAACCATCGTTACTGACGTTGATGCAAGCAATCTTCTTTTCCAAGAGGAACTGTTCGGACCAGTTCTTACAGTCACCAAGTTTGCAGAAGAAGCCGAAGCACTCGCTCTTGCTAACGATACACCGTTCGGTCTCCTCAACGGCATTTGGACCAACGACCTGAGCCGAGCACATCGTCTTGCACGAGATGTTCAATCTGGAATGGTCTCCATCAACGAGTTCCCAATCACCTTCCCACAGACAGCCTTCACTGGCTGGAAGCAATCAGGAATTGGCATTGAACAGAGCCAAGATGCACTCCGCTTCTACACTCGCGTCAAGAACGTCAACGTCAAACTTTGAGGTGAACAGATGACGGTTCAAATCGAAAACCGTGACAATGGAATCCAAATCGTTCGATTAACGGGTGCTTCTGCTAGCAAATCGTTCTCAAGAGAATCGCTCCCAATCATCGCTGATGCAATCGATAAGGGACTGAAGAATCCTGAAATCAAAGGCATGGTCATCACTGGAGAAGGAAAATTCTTCTCAGCAGGTGCAGATATCAATGCCTTCCAAGAATCCATTGAAGTTAACGAAGCTCCACAACTCATTCGAGATCTCACCAACATCCTCCATCCATTGCTCATGCGAATTCGAGAATCATCAACCATCGTTGTCGCAGCCATCAATGGAGCAGCAGCTGGTGGAGGACTTGGCCTTGCATTAGCATGCGATGCTCGTATTGCCTCACCAAAAGCCAAACTTGCAGCATCCTATGCAAGCATCGGCCTTTCACCCGATGGAGGGACAACATGGCTCCTGCCTCGACTTGTAGGTGAGCAACGAAGTCGTCAATTCTTCTTTGAGAACCAAATCTGGAATGCGGAAGAATCAGCAAATGCAGGAGCCATCGATGAAGTCGTCAATGAGGACGAACTCATCAACCGATGCATCGAAATTGCAACCAATTGGAGTCAATGGGGCAACCACTTCCGAGAAGCAACCAAACATCTTCTTCATGTTCAAACCCTCAACGATTTCGAAACCCATCTCAAGCATGAGCAGACATTGATTGAAGCCGCTGGGACGACGATGGAATTCAAAGATGGCGTTGCTAGGTTTTTTGATTGACTTATCAGAGACCTACAAGGTAGCCTAAGCAGTCGTTATCTTGAGCCACCCAGAGACAATACATACTGGCACATTAATATCAAAAATGTTGATGGTCGATGGGAAATGCTGACGGTTAAGGGGCAAGATAATTTCATTTTAGATGGATATAAGATAACTGAATAAATTCATCTTACAAGATCCCAATCAAAGAAACCTTGACTTGACTTCTTTCCGAGGTGTCCCTTCTCGACCATTTCTTCGAGAAGAGGATGAGGTGCATATCGGTCATCATTGAAGGATTGTTGAAGATTAAGGAGGATATCTCTTCGAACATCCAATCCAACAAGATCGGTCAATCGTAGTGGACCCATTGGGTGCTTGTAACCGAGAACCATCGCCTTGTCGATGTCTTCTGCGCTTGCTACACCGTCTGCGAGCATGCGAATGGCTTCATTGCCAAGAACGACACCAAGACGGCTTGTTGCAAAGCCAGGGACGTCCTTGACAAGAATCGTTGTCTTTTTCATCGCTTCACCAGCAGCTTGCGCAAGAGCGATGGTTTCCTCACTGCATGCATCATGGCGTACCAATTCGAGCAGTTCCATGATCGGAACTGGATTGAAAAAATGCATGCCGATGACCTTGTCCGGTCGGTTGGTTGCTGCTGCAATGCTTGCAATGGATAGGGAGGATGTGTTGGTCCCGAGAATGGCATGCTCTGGAGCCATTTCATCAAGTTGAGCAAAGACCTTCGCTTTGAGTTCAGGAATTTCAGGGACAGCTTCGATCACCAGATCGACACCATGGACTGCAGTCTTCATGTCTGCTTCTGCTCGGAGATTTTTCGCCCATGCTTCTTTTTGCTCGGCAGTGGTTTTTCCACGAGCGATGCCTTTGTCCCAGAATGCGTCAATACGCTGCAAACCTCGTTCAAGTCCCTCAGGAAATGCATCGTAGAGGGCTGTTATCCAACCTGCTTGAGCACAGACTTGGGCAATTCCTGCCCCCATAGTTCCTGCACCGATGACCGCTACACGTTCAATCGCCATGGATTGTCCCAGATGCTTGGGCTTCATCATGCTTATCGCTCTGGGCGATGGCGACACCACCGACGATGAGTGCGAAGGCGACGAGCAGTGAGAGCCCCAATTTCTCACCGATGAGAATAACGCCACCGAGGATTCCGAACGGTGGAACGAGGTAGACATAGAGGGCTGATTTGGCTGCTCCAATGGTTCGGATACCTTCTGCAAACCAGACATAGGCAATCACGGTTGAGAAGACGGCAAGGAAGACGATTCCAGTGATGACTTCCCAATTGAATTGCGGCCATCCTTCATCGACAATTTCGTAGCCTGCCCATGGTGTGAGGATGAAGAGACCTACGACAGAAGCCCAAACTGTGAGCTCCAACGGTGAAAGGGGTTCGTCTGAATCTGATGTAGTGGTCGTCATGGCTTTCTTCATGAAAATGGTTGAAGATGCCCAGGCTCCTGCTGAGAGAATGATGAGGATGTTTCCAAGAATGCGTTCATCGACAGGGATGTCGACATTGGGTGAGTAAACGAAGAGAATGGCAACACCAGAAAGGGCGATGATGAGTCCTGCTCCGAGCCGCTTCGTCATCTTTTCACCAAGGAATGGAATGGCAAGAAGGGCTGTAATGATGGGATTGAAGGTAATCATGAGTGATGCATCACCTGCGGCAGTGTAACGCATTCCATACATGAAAAAGGCCTGATACAGGAAGGTCGAGAAGAAGCCGATGTAGAACAATCGCTTCCATTCTTCCTTGGTTGGTATCTGGAATTTACCCGTCATCTTGAGCCAAACAAGGAACATGGCTACTGCGATGATATAGCGTATCCATGCTGCTGTTATTGGAGGAAAATCAGTTGCAACGACTCGTCCAGCTGTCCAGCCAAGTCCCCAAATGATAGCAACAATGAGCAATCGTGTATGCAACCAAAACAGGTTCATTCAAATCGCTCCAAGCCAAGCTGGAGGATTCGGGCTCGTGGAAGACCGATCTCCGGCAGGCCGTGGGCAGGTGCATACTGTTTGAGTCCTTCTAAGCGCTGGACGTACAATCCATAGGATGCGATATCGTTTCGATCGAACGGAGTTGGTACACCCATTTTTGTGAGGGTCTCGCATGCTTTTTCTGAGTAGATTGGATAGACGTTGGTCGAAAAGTGCATCCATTGCGAAAGTCGTACCGTGTCAATGTTGTCGAGCGAGAGAATGTGCTCAAGCAGGTTGACTTTCGGGTAAGCAATGGTCCGTAGAGCCATCAAGACTTCATTTTCAAGATCCTCGTTCCAAACCAAGGGCGTGTTCAAAGCCCATCCATCTGCGATGTTCAGGTGCTCGAGGGAACGATCTGATTCAATCGCAAACAGAGCATCGACGTAGGGTTTGTCTTCGTAAGCGTCTTCAACGAGTCCAGGTAACTCGTCGTAGAAACGCTCGACCATATCGGCATGGATGCCGAACAACTCGACTGGAATCATATCGATCCCACTCAAGCAGTTGCGCCAATTCCAGACTCGAGTTGACGAGCCGTCAATGGCTTGTTTGCAATCCATTCCAGTTTGAAGTACTCTTTGAGAGCTTCTTCGTCTTCTGGGGTTGGGAGAATGTTGCGGATGTATTCGTTCCATTCATCGTCACTGCCTTCGAATTTCTCACCGTGAACGGTGTAGCGCATTCCTTTGCAGTCGCCGATGTCTCGGTTGAAGTTCTCGTGAGCGACGTAGAACGGTGTTGCACCTTCTTCTTGGTAGCCGTTGAGTTTGTTGACTTCTCGAACGATTTCGTCGTGATAATGGCCGCGAGCTTCTTGATTGAGGATCTCCTTGTCGACCTCTATCTCAGCATCTTGCTTCTTTCGCTCGTCCCAGCGTCCCTTGATTCCCCAGACGTATGCCCAGTGAGCAGAGGAGGAGGAGTCTACACCGAACAGATCGTGTGCAGTGGAGACCCACTTGTTCATGTAGCGCTGGAGCATGTCTTGTGGAATGACTCCGGCCTTGATGATGCGACGTAGACCGTTGGATCCTGTCCCCAAGTGGAAGGACTCTTCCTTGAGCATTGGGCCCATGCTTGCAGCGAGGGGCTTGAATGCACTTGTTGAGAGCATTCCAAGTTGGAACTTACCGTCTCGGTCAACGAACATGGTGTAGTTGAAGAAATCCAACCAGTGTGGCATTGGGCGATTGAAGGCGCCGAGCAATCGGTCCCCGTCTTGTGCGTTTCGCTCGAGAAGCTTCTGTGCCTCACGTCGTCCTTGCTGGCCAAAGTACGTCATGAGGAGGTAAGCCATTTGCCATCCATGGCGTTGTTCTTCAGCCATGATACGAGCAGCGGCGTAGCGGTCGTAGTCGGTTGGTGCGGTTGCGAGGAGATGGCGTTGTTGCTCGACGGAAGCGAATTCTGTGTCGCCTTGAACGGTGATCATGGTGACGAGAGCGTCACGCATACTTTGGTGAGGGACTTGCAGTGAGCGTTCCCACTTCTTTCGGCCTTCGTAATCTCCGAATTCGATTTGGTCACCAGCACGGTCCCAGTCGAATTGAATCGAGAGGTCAAAGTCACCGAGCCATTCTCGGTCAAATCCAACGCGATCTTGCCAATCGCTGAAGTTTGCAATCCAGTCGTCCCATGTCTTTGGTAGGTTGTCCATGACATGCACACGAGTGGGTCTACCTTGAATACATTGCGAACATGTTCGTACGAACATGTGCGCTTACGGAGATTTTCGCCGAATTTCCTCGGCCATATCGTTCATGATTCGGCTTTCAATGCGTTGAAGCATGGCGGAAAGCGTGGATTTTGCCATGTCCATGGCTGCTGCTAACTTGCTCAGCGAAGTCCTTCGTGGAACATCGTAGTAGCCTTCTCTTAACGCTGCATCAAAAATTTGGCGCTGCCGGGATGTAAGCAGCGTAGCGCCAATGTTCCGTGTTGATGTCAACCGGTACGGAATGCTTTCGTTTGTCATTTCCGAAAGCAGTTGTCGTGCTTGCTCAGGAGTACAAACAAAGGTCCAGTCAACCCACCCATCATGGACTTCAAACGGAGATCGTGGGACAACGCCGACCACGCGCAACGGTCGAATGAATCCACCTCCACCGCTTGCAATGTCGACAGCAAAGCGTTGATTTCCGAGTGAGCGAACCTCATCAATTCCTGGATGAGCCTCGAGTGCAAGTTCAACATCATCGCTTGCTGAGAGCGTTGCAGTCCCTCTGCCCTTTCCGAGAGGCATCGTTTCCTCAATTCGCAAAACGAGAGACGGGAGTGAGCGTGAAACGTCACCCGACCAGTGTCCTT
>DAPT01000030.1:0-3281 GCA_002502215.1 Euryarchaeota archaeon UBA124 | reverse complement strand
GACCAGTGTCCCTCAGGGAGGCGTACTTGGATGCGGACGTGTTGAGACATGCAATCACAATGGTCTTCGTGTTGAGATTCGTTCAACGGTTTTTGCTTGAACATCAATGATTTCGCTGTGGGCAATGGAATAATCTTCGCCGAGTTCTGCCGCAGGTAGATATCCATCACAGACACCAGAGGCTGCAAAGATAGCATCCTCTGAACGGCAGAGATCGTGTGCTTTCCACAATCGAGTGAGGTCATCGTCAATCATTTCGCCCGCTCGGGCTTCTTCTTCCGGAGAACGGAAAACGAGCGTTCCCTCAAAAACGCCTCCAAGTCCACGGATGGCTGCAGCGGATATCACGCCTTCAGGCGCAGCACCGATGCCCATGAGCAGGTCGAATGGGCCATCATCCTTCGCAGCCCAAATTGCACCTGATACGTCGCCATCTCCAAGCAGTTCAAGTTGTGCCCCCGAGGCACGGATTTCTTTGAACAAGTCAGCATGTCGGTCACGATCAAGCGCCACGACCTTCACATCGCTGATGGGTTTGTCCAAGACATGCGCCGTTTGTTCGAGATTGTAGGTCACCGTTCCTTCAAGAGAAACATGTCCTGCGAGTTGTGGCCCTGCTGCGATTTTGTTCATGTAACAATCAGGAGCATGCAGAAGTGTGCCACGAGGTGCTGCTGCCAGAACTGCAATTGAGTTGGGTTTGTCATCTGCACAATTGTTGGTACATTCAAGTGGGTCGACGGCGATGTCAATGCAAGGAACGCCCTCAACACCAACAGCGCTTCCCAACTCTTCACCAATGAACAACATTGGAGCCTCATCTCGTTCACCCTCTCCAATGGCCACACGACCATCGAATGGAACAGCATCAAAGGTGCGACGCATGGCTTCGACTGCGGCATCGTCGGCGGCATTCTTGTCGCCTTTGCCACGCCATGCAGCACTCGCAATAGCAGCTTGGTCGACAGCTTCCAGAAAGTGCTTTGTAAGGTCAGCCGTGCTGCTCATGTTCTCTCCAATCCGAGAGCGAACATATGCCTTTTCGCTTGGTTTGTTGCTTAGCGACGACGGTTTGGCCGTCCTGAGCGTCCCTTTCCACGAGAATTGTGACGTCCACCTGGGCCTTTTCGGCCACCGCCTTGTCGCCCTCCGCCGCCATGGCGACGTTGACTCGGATGGCGCCCCTCTGGCTGGAAGGTCCAATCATCGCTACGACGTGGACGAACATATCGCCGACCAACGCGTTCTTGATCCAAATCTCGCACAAGTTGGTCAATGAATTCTTCAGGAAGTTCAACCGCAGTTATTTTGTCGAGCATTTCGATGCGTCCAACCGATGCATCGGGCAGATTACCAACACGATAGACCATTCCAGTGATTGCTCCTCGATCGATGCCATCCATGGCACCCAAGCCAAGCACCAAAGCGGCCTTGGGGCCATTGTCGCTTTTGTTGACTTGAGGCGTACTCGTAGCTTCTTGTTCTGGGGATGAACCCAGTAGTTTCGACAGAGCTGCAATGGCGATTTTCTCTGCACTCATGCCGGACTCTCTTGCTGCATTGAAGGCATCAAAAGCGGTCTGTTGTGGCTCGATTTCATTGAATTGTTGCACCAGTTGTGCCCGTTGTATGTCATCGATGTCTTGTTGGGTTGGTACATCGATTTGCTCAAGACTGCCGGCTTTCTTTTCGATTCGTTTGATGTGACGAACGGCTCGGTTTCCAACCATGAGGACGCTTCTGCCCGTTCGTCCAGCTCGGCCTGTGCGGCCGACGCGATGGATGTATGTGTCATCGTCCGTTGGTAAATCGTCCTGCAAAATCAAGTCGACGCGATCGACATCGATTCCTCGAGAAGCAACATCGGTTGCAACCAGTACATTGGTTCGCCCCTCACGGAAACGATTCATCACCCGTGTGCGCTCGGCCTGCGACATCCCACCGTGAAGTGCTTCAGCTCCTTTTGGTCGGAGAATGTCGGCAACGGTCTCGACTCTGTTGCGGGTTTTGCAGAAGATGATTGCAGCGTTTGGTTGCCACGCAAGGAGGAGTTTCTCGATGGCCTCGACGCGTTGGCGTAGGGTACAAATCATAACGAATTGTTTGACGAGGCTCGGAGGCCGTTCCTCTTTTCCTGAGGCACGGATCTGCTCCGGTTCATCAAGGATTTTATTCGCTAATTTCTGGACATGTTTTGGCATGGTCGCTGAGAACAGCAGGGTTTGGTGATCTGGATTCATTTGGTCAACGATGTAATCCAAATCCTCCGCAAATCCCATGCTTAACATTTCGTCGGCTTCGTCAAGTACGAGTACATCGTATTGATTGAGATCAACATTGCCTCGTTCCATGTGGTCGCAGATACGTCCAGGCGTTGCGACGAGTATGGCCTCAGGCCATTCATTGAGTTGTTGAATCTGCTTTTTCATCGACGCCCCACCAATCAAGGCCGTTGCTACGTTGTCAAGGCCACTCAAGCGTTCAATCTCGTTGACAACCTGGAGTGCAAGTTCTCGAGTTGGACAAATGATGACACCTGCTTTGTGCGTTTGTAAAATCGGCAGAACGAATGCTGCAGTCTTTCCCGTACCTGTACGCGCTGTTGCAAGGACGTCCTTGCCGGCAATTGCTGGTGGAATTGCCAACGCTTGTACAGGCGTTGCAAACTCATAGCCAAGGGCATCCAATCGGTCGAGAAGGTGAGCCTCAAGTTCAAGGCTTTCAAAAGTGGTCGATTCGGACATCCTGGACACCGCTAGGCGTGCCCAGCAGTTGTTCCTGCTGGCATCGATGGTTTAAGTGCGTCCTATCCTGCAAGGCAAATGCATCGGTTTGCTTGTTGACATCATCCTTTTCGTTTCTCAAGGATTTTCAAGTCGGTCATTGAAGCATCAGGATATTGCCCATGCTCGTCTTTTTCATAGGATTTGACCATATCAAGGACGCAGAGCAGGCCTGCACTGACACCGGTTAATGCTTCCATTTCGATACCGGTTTTGTAATGAGCAGAAACATGAACAGTACAGCGAAGAGACGTTCCCTCCCACGCCCAGTCAACTTTGCAACCCTCGAGAGGTATTGGATGACAATGCGGTATGATTCGAGGTGTTTCTTTCACGGCTTGAATGGCTGCAATGGTCGATGCCTCAAGCACATCTCCTTTTTTCACGTTTTTCTCGACGATGGCTTGCTTGGTTTCTCGCTGGAGATGAAGCAATCCAGTTGCCGTGGCTTTTCGTTCAACGACGGGTTTTGATCCAATCTCAACAATCCCTTGTATC
>DAPT01000132.1:668-10671 GCA_002502215.1 Euryarchaeota archaeon UBA124 | reverse complement strand
GTGTCCTTGTCATTCTGCTTGTAGAAGCAGAAGTAAAAGTGGATTTTCGGGTTGCTATATGGTCGGCCATACTCCACGGTATGTACCAAATCCAGCAGCGACGCTCAAGACTCAGCTTCAAGGGGCCATGCGAGCACATCAGGACCTGAAAGTTTCAATGCAGCAGCACAGCGCCATAACAAAAACACGGTCATTGCAGAGATGAAGATCTCTTGCGCACCCCAAGCCCAGGCATCGAACCATCCATCAAATCGATATTCAAAGGGATAAAACGGTACAGTGCTCCAAATTCCAGAATGCGATGGCATGTCTAAGAGCAGGTGAGAGGCATAAGCAACGCCAAACAGAAGTGGTTTTTTGAAATACAACAGCAGTGGCATAACGATAAGTCCCCAGAACAGGAAGGAATGTGTAATCTCCCAAGGAACCCAGGTCCAGTGATCTACAATCCAGGGATTTGCATAAAAATCTCGAGGGTAAGCATACGGAATGATGTTGCCTGATTTTATGCCCAGATAAGGGTAAGCAACAAGGTTGGCAATGTCAGGAGACATCGCCGCCAACGCCCCTTTTGCTTGTCTATTTTTGATTCGTTCTGGACTTAACTCACCGAGAAGCGCACCGACCAGCGCGTGCGTGAGGAAATCCATGTTGCGTAAGAGTCCTCATTGTCAATGTTTTCTCTGTAGAGTGTCATCCATTTTGAGACAAAGATTCAATTGCAGAAATCTGGAACGAGGCTCATGAAGAGCATCAAGACGAACTCACCGATTTCGGTCAAACAGTCGTTTGATGTTTCGAGCGATGCTCTTTGGGAACTGGTCAGCGCTCCTGGTAATCTCAATGACAGCCATCCTTTTTGCAAATCAAATGAAGCCATTCAGTGGGACGAAGAGGGGCATATCGATCGGTTGGTTTACCTCAACGGTCGAACCTACATCCGTCAGTTCTTGACATGGGATGAGGGTGAAGGGTACACATTGCGTATCGGTGAGGAGAACGGTTTGCAATCGTTTGTTCAATGGGAAATTGATGCAATTTCTGAGAACAAGTCTCAATTGACGATTACGGTTCATCCGTATCTTCTAGCAGGGTATCCAAAGGTCGTTTCCTTCTTACCGTATCAATTCTGGATTAAGCCGAAAATGCGTCGCTACCTTCGTTCTGTCGTTTCTGGGTTTGATTATGTTGCTCGAACAGGCAAAGCTGTTCCAAGGAATCACTTTGGCCGCCATTCGTGGTTCTCTTGACTCAGTTCTCAAGTTCCGAAAGGATAAGATCGACTGTGGCCTTTGCTGAATTAAGAACACCCGGTAAGCCTGCACCAGGATGGGTTCCAGCCCCGACAATGTAGAGTCCATCAATTCCTGAGTCCTTGTTCGACGGACGGAAGTAAGCGCTTTGTGTGAGTTTTGGAGCGACCGAGAAAGCAGATCCTTTGTAGGCTGCGAGTTCATTTTCGAAGGTCTTTGGTGTGATGTGTCGTCGTGTAACAATGTGTTTACTTAGTTCTGGCATTTCGACTTCCAGGGCTTCAATGATGCGGTCACCGTACTCCTCAGCGATGGAATCCCAATCAACATCGGCTCGACCAAGGTGTGGAACTGGAGCGAGAACGTACGCAGCACTGCAGCCTTCTGGAGCGAGGCTCTTGTCGGTCACAGTTGGAACGTGAAGATACAAGCTGAAGTCATCCGGAAGTTTGCTTCCTTTGAAGATCTCATCAAGCAATTCCTTGTAACGCGGTCCAAACAGGATTGTGTGGTGAGCAACATCGTTGTACTCAATGTCCGTTCCAAAGTAGAGAACAAACAAGGACATTGACCAGTCCATCTTCTCAAGTTTCTTGGCACGCTTTTGAGCAACTTTGGAATTCGAGTAGAGTTTCTTGTACGTATGATGAACATCTGCATTGGAAATAACCATGTCGTAGTCCTGTTGTGCACCGTTTCCATCCGTGATTCTATGGACGTTCCCCTTTCCGTTTTTGAGAACATCAACGGACTTGACCGGCGTTGAGAGTCGTATTTCTCCTCCCAATTCTTCAAACAATTTGACCAGTGTTCGTACCAATGCATGCGTTCCGCCCTCAGGGAAGAACACACCCCATTCACGTTCAAGATAGTGAATCAGCGTGTAAATGGATGAGGTTTGGAACGGATTGCCTCCAACCAGCAGAGAATGGAAACTGAGGGCTTGCCTAAGGTGGTCGTCTTTGACGTATTTTGAGATGGTCTTGTAGACGGAACGATCGGCCCGTAGTTTGATCAGTGCTGGTGAAACTGCCATCATGTCAGAGAATTTGAGAAACGGTCGATCCGCAAGTTCAGTGTACCCTTTGTGAAACACTTTCTTCGCATATTCGAAGAACTTCTGATAACCTTCAGCATCGGATTGGCTACGCTCAGCAATTTGCTGGACCATGGTCGCTTCATCCCGAACATAGTCAAATCGATCACCATCGCTCCAAATCAATCGGTACATGGGTTGAACTTCCATGAGTTTGATGTAATCTTCCAGTTTTCGGTCTGTTAGGTCAAACAAATCAGTGAGGACATGAGGTGCTGTAATGACAGTTGGGCCAGCATCGAAAGTAAATCCATCGTCATGGTAGACGTATGCTCTTCCACCGGGCAGATCTCTTGCCTCATAGAGCACGGTTTCGATTCCAGCACTCTGAAGTCGGATAGCCGCTCCAAGGCCACCAAAACCGCTTCCTATGACAGCTGCCTTCTTGTTGGATTTTCGAGAAGCAGCCATAGTCTCCCGTCCGTGTCATACCTTGATAATGTTCGCTTTTTCCTGTCAGAAATATCGCAAAGATAAACAACCGCTTATAACCCAAACAAGAGTATTACATCGTGGTGGAGGTTATGGTTCAATCAATAAACATTGACAACCCTGAACTCATTCTCGCCACCAGTGGAGAGAGTTTTCACTGGGCACGTCGATTCCTTGGCAACAAAATGGGCCACGATGCTGCACGATTGTATTCGTTCTGTCGTGTGCTCGATGACATGGCTGATGGTGACATCCAAGATGGCCCAGAGCACCTTGCCCAGATTCAAGAAAAGCTGAAACAAGGTCAATGGGGCAACCATTCACTTCTCAACCAATTCTCCGACATGGTCGAAGAATACGGACTATCAACCACGGTCGTCTCATCGCTCGTGGAAGGCCTCCTCGATGACCAAGCCGATGAAGTTCTCATCAAAGACGAAGCCGATTTGATTCAATACGCCTACAAAGTCGCTGGAACGGTTGGACTGCTCATGTGCGACGTTCTCAACACAGATGAGCCACAAGCAAAACCGCATGCTGTCGATCTTGGGATTGGAATGCAACTGACCAACATTGCACGTGACGTGCTTGAGGATGCGAAAATGGGACGGCGATACCTTCCTGGATCATGGGTTGACAACATGACTCCAAAGCAAATCATTGAGGCATCGAAAAAACCCTTCTCACACGAAGCACTCCTCATCACGGAGGCTGTTCACCGATTGCTCGCACTTGCAGAGAAATACTACTCAAGTGGGCGCTGTGGACTAGCGTACCTTCCGGCTCGAGCTCACTTCTCGATCGGTGTTGCTGCAAAGGTCTATAGACAAATTGGGATTCAACTTCTCAGGTCAAAGAACTCTTGGCATGGCCCAAGACAAGTGACATCGAAGGCGAGCAAGGTATTCTGCACCATTCGAGCGAGCATGAGTTTGTTTCGTCGGTTTCCACACCCACGAAAGTCTCACAATACAAACCTCCACGAACCTCTTGCATCCTACAAGAATCAAGGTGGGACATGGGGATGAAAACCCAGATCCTTGGCGACGGTGTCGCAGCAATGATGCTTGCATCGCATGCAGATGAATTGTCAAACCATGAAATTTCCATCGTTCATCCATCTGGAGCACCAATAACACGAGACCACATGCTCGGCTTTTGGAAGATGGATGGCCTCGAAATGGCTGTCGAAAGCTCAAGAACATCATGGTCAAAGTGGGCCATCATCACCGAGGCGAACAAGAGTGTAATGCATTCCGATAGGCACGCTTACCACATCATGCACAAAGCGAATTATCTGAACAACTGCCGAGAGAAGGCAGAACAGCACGGTGTAAAATTCATCGAACAATCCAAAATGATGACTTCCGAAGCAGCTCAGACCTTCGATTCACGGCCACCTCGTGCGAGCAAGAACGCCATGCTGCAGCATTTTCTTGGACAAGAGGTTGAAGTCGACAAGCCAGTGTTCGACCCTTCAACAGCAATACTAATGGATTTTCGAGTCGACCAAAGCAAAGGAATGCACTTCATCTACCTCTTACCCTATTCACCAACACAAGCGCTCGTTGAATCCACGCTCTTCACCACGACAGTTTTGGAACGCCAATTCTACGTAGATGCCATCAATGAACATCTTCGGGATCACTACGGAGCATCAATCACGAACATCATTCATGAAGAACAAGGCGTTATCCCAATGGGAACCTTGTCTCCACACGACGAAACCATACCAGGAATAGGAGCCAATGCTGGTGCAATTCGTCCAGCGAGTGGGTACACATTCGTGTTTATTCATCAACAAATTCAACGAGCTATTGAGGCTTCAAAACAAGGAAAGCCACTTCGATTCAAGCGACCGCACAAAGCGGTCGATGTTTGGATGGATGCCGTGTTGCTTACCGTCTTGAAAAACTGGCCCCAACAAGGACCGAAGTTGTTTGGAAGGATGGCCTCATCGCTCTCTGGTGATGAATTCGTTCGATTCATGAGCGGTCAATCCAACTGGCGGCTGCGGTTCAAAGTAATCATGGCAATGCCAAAGCTTCCTTTCATCAGGGGTGTTTCAAAGCACATCTTCCGACGATCTGAAAAGGTGGTCGCATGAGCCTCTTGGCCGAACTGATGACGGTTGATATCCTCAATCTCATCGCCCTTCTTTCTGTCGTGTTCATTGGCTTGCCTCACGGTGCGATGGATGGGGCATTAGCGATTCATATGGGCTGGATGAATCGTCCAGCTAAAGCGGCCATGTTTCTGATTGCTTATGTTGGACTTGCTGCGGTTGTTGTTGGTTTGTGGTTGCTTGCACCAACCATTGCATTCCTCATTTTCCTTGGAATCAGCTTGTTCCATTTCGGCCGAGGAGACATTGTTCCACGAACCAAAGAACACCAAGTGACAGAAGTCCTGATGCGGGGTGGTGTCGTGTTAGGAGGAATCAGTTTGTTCCATCGTGCAGAGGTTGATGCGATATTTGAGATCCTTATCGGCAGTGACACCGCAACCGTTTGGCTGTTCATGCAGGCCGTCGGTTTAGCAACGCTCGTCTTGATTCCGATGGTTGTACTATCGAAATCGCATAATGAACGTCGTTCTGCAGCCATCGAAATCACAGCAATGCTCCTTCTCTTCGCAATCACCCCTCCACTCCTCGGATTTGCGATTTACTTCTGTTGCATCCATTCCTTCCGCCATTTCTCTCACATGGGAAAGATGCTCAAAACAACGATTCAGCAATTCCAGATCACTCGTTCAACTGTGCTCTTTTCGCTGATGACATGGGCTGTCGGATTGGTGGTTCTCGCCTATCAATCGACCTCCGTCGGTCTCGAACCTGCACTTCTGCAAGTGGTTTTCATTGGACTTGCTGCGCTAACAGTACCGCACATGATTCTCGTGGATGGTCTTGCCAAGCATGAAAACAATCCCGAAGCCCTGGCATAGGGACGAATCAAGATACTATAAGACAGCGAATAAAGCAGATAGTATGAGAAGACTCTTGATCCCGCTTCTTCTCATCCTCTTGTTTTCTCCATCGGCACAAGCTGAAACATACCGCATCACTGGAAAGGCGACGTTTGCAGACCAATCCCCTGTCATGCTTGACTATGTCTACGTCCAATGCATACCGGGTGATTTTGCCTGCTACCAATTCCGCGGAACACAATCCATTACTGATACATATGGCTACTACTCAATTATGATTGATGTAACGGAAGAGGAAGATGAACTTGACATTCTTCTCAACCTCCGTGGCGAGAACTTCACCCACACCATTGACATCCAGGCACATCGAGATTCTACCAACAATCAAATGACTCAGGACATTCAACTTGAGCAGAATCCCCCACCGTCTGGAGTCTTCTTTGGATTTGGTTGCTTCATCGTCTTGTTCACACTGGTGTTTGTTTCCGTGTTAATGCGAACAGGCAGAATGTTGTCCACCACACAAGGCCGAATGAAATTTATGGGCATGAAACAGGCTCGTATGCTTGAATGTCCTACATGTAAGGAAATGGTTGCTCAACATGAATTGGTCATGCACCTCATTGTTGAGCACGACATGGAGGCGTTCGATGCAGGTGAATTGGCTGGCAAAGTCATGCGCCGGACTTGGTCTGAAGAAGAATGAAAACCAAGTTTTGGCCTTCTTCCGCTCACAAGGATGAAAGCCTTTGAGGCAAAGCAACTGGTATGGAGGCAGACCAAGAGGTCCTTGCTGCGTGGGAGGCGTTGCGTGACCATTGGCTGATTCCAACGACGGGAAACAGACCTTCCCGTTTCCTGTTTTACAATTTCTTGCGGTTAACCCTTGGACCTACGTTCCGGTTTCTTTTGCGACTAAGAATACGAGGAGAACACCACATACCTCGCAAAGGTGGCGTTATTCTTGCAGCAAATCATCTATCGCATGTCGATCCAATCATGGTTATTCTTGCCTCAAGAAGAACAACGCATTATCTCGCAAAGGATGGACATTTTGAGAAGTTGGGAACCCGGTTTGTCATGAAATCCACAGGACAAATTGAGACACGAAGAGAGAGTGGTGGACTCGATGCGCTCTCCAGTGCTGCCGACGTCCTCGACCAAGGACGTGCATTGGGGATCTTCCCAGAAGGTACTCGTTCGAAGCGAACCGAAGCCCCGTTTCTCTTGCCCGGAAAGACTGGAGTCGCCCGTTTAGCAGCATCCTATCCAGAGTGTGTTGTCGTTCCAATTGCACTCATAGGTACGCGAAACATGATGGAGGCACAGAAACACAAATTTCCTCGTTTGCACAAGCAGGTCACCATCCAATCTGGAGAGGGAATCACATGGTATCAGTGGTTGACCGATGTCAATGGAGGGAATCAATCCGCAGAATCACTGAAGCTTCTTGCCGAAAAGGAGGAGCATGAGATTCGAAGCGAACTTGCGGCCTTTTACAGACGATTTACTGACCAGTTGATGGGAAGCATCCTCGCCCTTGGCGCTCCTTGATGCTCGGTAACCCTCAAGGGCTTCCATCGATGAGGGCCTTTTGGTGAGCCTATGCAAGAGTATCTCAACCTCATGAGACATATCCTCGACAACGGTGTCGAAAAGGGTGACAGAACAGGCACAGGTACACTTTCTGTGTTTGGTTATCAGATGCGTTTTGATCTCTCTGAAGGCTTTCCAATGGTGACGACAAAGAAACTTCACCTACGCTCGATTGTTCACGAATTGTTGTGGTTTCTCAAGGGCGATACCAACGTAAAATACCTACAAGAAAACGGCGTGCGAATTTGGAATGAATGGGCGGATGAGAACGGGGACCTAGGTCCAGTCTACGGAAAACAATGGAGAAAATGGGAAGCAAAAGATGGCCGAATAATCGACCAAGTCGAACAGGCCATTGAGCAAATCAAAAACAATCCAAACAGCCGTCGCATTATCGTTTCAGCTTGGAACGTTGGCGAGCTTGATGAGATGGCGTTGATGCCCTGTCATGCCTTTTTCCAATTCCATGTGGCAGATGGAAAACTGAATTGCCAACTCTATCAACGAAGTGCCGATGTCTTTCTCGGCGTTCCTTTCAACATAGCCTCGTATGCGTTACTGACCCACATGATGGCTCAAGTTTGCGGGCTCGAGGCAGGTACGTTCGTTCACACACTCGGTGATGCTCACCTTTACATGAACCATCTTGACCAGGCTAGAGAACAAGTCAGTCGTGAACCTCTCCCTCTTCCGTTGTTAGAACTGGATCAATCAATCACAGACATCGATGCGTTTACCTTTGAACACATCGAAATCATCGGTTACGAGCATCACCCTCACATCTCCGCTCCTATCTCGGTTTGATTTTCATGATGCTCAAGATGATTCTTGCCATGGATTTGGATGGATGCATTGGAAAAGAGAACGGCCTCCCTTGGCGCCTACAGTCCGATATGCTTCGATTCAAACGCCTCACAATAGGACAAGGGAACAGTGCTGTCTTGATGGGGCGAACAACGTGGGAAACAATCCCAGAGAGGTTTCGACCGCTCGTCGACCGAATCAACATCGTGGTTACGAGAAACCGAGATTATGCTCTTGCAGATGCCCATGTCACTTATTCTATAGAGAGCGGAATTGAACATGCAAGCAACAACAACTGCGATGAATGTTGGATCATTGGTGGTGCAGATGTCTACGAGCAGTGTCGAGAGATGGTTGATGAGATTCACTTGACCTCGGTCGAAACATCAAACTCAGGAGACATCAAAGTTGGTATGTTCGGTGATGAATGGAGTCGAGAAATCATCGAATCCACACCAGAAAGCAGCGACAATGAACATCCAACCACCTACATGGTCTTGAGAAAATCATGAATCCGTGTATTCTGTGACTCGAATACCGAGACGCCCTTGGCGAGCAGGGCGTTGCATGATTTTATCCACTTTGGCTTCAAAAGATGCCTTCAAATCGATGTTCATTGCAAGCGAATGCCCCATCAGCAAAATGAGAACATCAGCCATTTCTTCAGCGACTTCTTCAATCGGCTTGTTCTTGGTGATTGCTGCAGCCAATTCACCCAACTCTTCTACAGTTAAGGCGATTCGATATCCCATATCGTGACCGTTGTTTCCCGCAAAGTCATGCTTGTGATGAAAAGCGGCCACACGTTTCATCATTCCAGTCCAGACGTCTTCATCTTTTGATGCGAGCCACGATTCGACCGAGAAAGGTTCCATGGCTCGTGGTTGTGTTGAACGCTCTAAATCATTGTGTCAACAGGGATGTAATGCAATTCCAGACAGGTCCAAGTCTTCTGTTGGCTTCTGCTGATACAGCTTCATGACTCAAATCGGCATTCTCATCGCCTGGTTCTTTTCCAGCGGCCCAGTTGGATCCAATGAGGAGTGCTGCATATGGCAACGCAATTTCTCGACAGAGTTTGGCTTCTCTTGGCATCGTCATGCCGACGACATGTGCTCCAAGTTTCTCGATAGCCCGAACCTCAGCAGCGGTCTCAAACTGGGGGCCTTGTGCCAACCAGTACGTGAAGTAGAGACGTTCGTCGGTCAATCCTTGACCTTGACGTAAAACCGATTCCAGAGAAGCATTCATGGCTCGATCGAAAGGAACAGTGACCGAAGTAAATTCCGCCTCATCGTCATGAAACGTCGTCGTTTGGCCAGTAAAATCGATGTATTGATCTGCAAGTCCAACTCGTCCAGGTGGGAAATCTTGGACAAGGCAACCAACCGAACAAACAGAGAGTACTGCATCCACATTAGCATTCTTCAACGCCCAGATGTTGGCGTGGTGATTGATGTTGTGCGGCGGCTTGTTTGGCTTGCCTTCGTTGTGATGGCGCTGAAGGAAGACGAGTGTCTTCTCTGCTGAGCCATGTTGAAGTTGGAACGACTTGAGTGGCACATTGCCATATGGTGTCTCGACTTCAAAAGAATCCGTTGCAAGAACTTCGAGGCCGGCATCGGCAAACGGTTGCCCTGTTGCCATGTTGAGGAGACCCGTACCACCGATGATGGCAAGTCGCTGCATGAGCCACACTCTCTGTCAAGGGTTGTCAAATGTTCGCTGATTACTCTTGCAAGCGCTCAATAAGTTCAGCCTTCTTTCCAGAGACAGGTTTTCCTGCTGCCTTGAGAAGTTCTTTGAGTTCTGCAACAGTCATTGAAGTGTAGTCAACATCATCGGAAGATGCTTCTTCGGCAGGAGCCTCTTCTTCTGCGACTTCTTCTGCAGG
>DAPT01000132.1:0-440 GCA_002502215.1 Euryarchaeota archaeon UBA124 | reverse complement strand
GAGAAGTTCTTTGAGTTCTGCAACGGTCATCGAGGCATAGTCGACGTCCTGTTCATCTTCATCATCGTCCTCTTCTTCAACTTCAAGTACTTCGCCTTGAGGTGTAACTTCAACTTCGTATTCCTTCCCGTCCTTCTCAACGGTAACCTCAAACACGGCTTGTCCATCTTCAGATTCAATTTCTGCTTCCGTAATGGTCGCACCTGGTACTGCTTCTTCGACAGCATCTTTGATGTTGCTTGGAAGTTCGTCGACAGGTACGTCGATTTCGTCGTCTTCATCCACAAGTTCCTCAGCCATGGCTTCAGCAAGTGCTGCAGCCTTCTTGGCCTTGATTTCGGCTTCCTTGCGGGCTTCTTCTGCATGAATTTCGTCGAGAGTAGGACCTTCCTCCCTCTCAACACCTTCTTGCAAGAGCTGGCTCTTGCGTATGACGACGG
>DAPT01000045.1:5505-11900 GCA_002502215.1 Euryarchaeota archaeon UBA124 | reverse complement strand
AACCGGTGTCGAAGATTCAGAAGCGATTCTTGCGGAAGCTGCTCACCACGATATGGACGGGGACGGACACCTCGATAAGGAGGAGTTGAAAAGTGCTGCCAACATTGTCGCTGCGACACAAATCGTCGAAGAGAAAATTGAGGAATCGATTGAAATTGAAATTGAAGAGCGATCATCTGTTGATGAGGTAAACCTCGATCGATTAACCGATGAAGCAACTGAACTCATTCGTCAAGGCGAGGCAAAAAAAGCGCTCGCATTATTGAAGCCGCATCTGAAAACAATCGGAGCACAGCATGCTGGCGCTTGGAGAATCGCTGGTGGTGCAATGGCTCGAATGGAACTTGATGAACATGCCATAGCCGCACTCGAACATGCTACAAAACTCGATGAAACGGTGGCATCTGGATGGTACAATCTTGGAAGTTTGTATGCACGTAACAACAATGAGTCAGGAGCAAAGACTGCTTTTGAAACGACCATAGAGCTCGACAAGCGACATGCGAAAGCACGGCGAAAGTTGGTGGAAATGGCGAAAGCAGAAGGCGATGTTGGCGCCCTCTTGTCCCACGGCATAATCCTTCTTGAGAATCATGATGACCAAGATCTGCGGGATGAAATTGTCCAAATGCTTTTGCAATGTGCGGAAACAGAAGTTGAGGTCCTCGAATACATTACAGGCATACCACCGACAATGCCAGAAGCACCACAATTAGCACAGTATGCTTTGGACTTGCTAAGTCCCGGATCGTCAATTGAACGTGCACGTGCCTTGACACTCAAGGGCGAAAATGTTGAAGCAGTAACTGTTTGGAGAGAACTCATACAAGGCGATAAACAAAATCCAGTTCTCTGGAGGGGTCTTGCTAAGTCTTTGGAAGCAGCCGGTGATTTTGATACTGCCCAGCGCTGTCATAGCAAAGCCAACGACTTGGAATCTCCGATCGTTTCAGAAGAACAGTTCGAAACGCCTCCACCACCACCGACATCCACACCGCCACCCTTTGCTCCCGAACCATCGTCAATGGATGAAACACCATTGATGAGCCTCCAACCCGCTCAGCCTGTAGAACAAGCAAAAGAACAAATGCAACAGGCCACAACTTCAGCGAATGACTTGTTGTTAACCCCAATTGAGCCTGCAAGCAAACCAGCTTCCGAGGCCAATGTAGAAGTCGATCTAGCGAAAGCTGCACTTGATGCAACAGCAATGGTTCAAGTGAATCCGATCGTTTCCTCTGATTCGAGTTCCGTTGCAAATCAAGACATCTCTTGGTACAACCAGGGCATTCAATTGATCGAGGATGGAAAATACAGAGAAGCACTATCATCGTTTGACAGAGCCTTGCCTTCGTTTGCGAACGATAGCCAAATGGTCATCCGAATTTTGAATGGCCGAGGTAATGCATTCTACTTCATGGAAGATTATCCGGCATGTGTTGAATCCTACCACAAAGCAATGATGATTGATCCTTCGAATGTTCGGGGACAGACGTTGTACAACATGGGAACCGCATACGCTGAGATGGAACGATTCCCTGATGCAATTAAATGCTACGAGCAGTCCATTCCACGTGGGTTATCTGAGGAAGAAGCAAAAAGAGCAAAAGAACAAATTCGACGTTGCACAATTCTTGAAAAAGAGCGGAAAAAGAAACTTGCTCGTCGTTGAATATAAGTCAGATTCATAATGGGCGAGTTGGTGGAGTAACCATGGACTGCGGAACTTGCGAAACTGCCCCGGCTGTTGAAATCATCCAACCGGAGATTGTGAACGTCTCACTTACCATGACCGAAAAGGCCATCGATATGCTAACCGATGCTTTCGGTGGCGATCGAAGTCACGCCTTGTTGGTTGGTGTCCTGTCGGGTGGCTGCTCAGGCTACATGTACGATCTTCAAATCGTTGAAAACACAGACATTGACTGCCAAGAATTAGAAATATCGGGATTCCGAGTCCTCGTGCCAAAAGCATCGTCGCATTTGCTCAATGGAATAGAAGTTGATTACGTCGACCGGCTCATGGGTGGCGGTTTTCGAATAAACAACCCAAATGCTTCGAGTTCATGTGGATGCGGCGAATCGTTTGCCTGAGGCACGAACATGGGCATCATTGAACTTGATGCATACGTCCTTTTCCTTTCCGGAAACGACCGCTACACGTTCCTTGATGGTCTATCAACCAACAAGGTCGAACAATCATGCAGCACGGTTCTGACGACAACCTCTGCCAAAATTGTCGATGTTGTTGACGTGATTGAGGTCGGAGAAAACATAGCGATTGTCGGTTATGGGCCATACAAAACCAACGTTCTGAACCATCTCCAACCACGCATTCTGCAGCAAGACGTTACACTTCGTGATATTTCGGCAATCAACAACGTCTATCTCAGCACTGATCCCGTCGACCAAGCCGATGGCTTGACGATTAGTAAGTCGTTTCTTGGATGGATTGTTGTAACTTCAATTAAATCGCCACTTGTCGAAACCATGACGGAAAACGAGTTCGTCGATTATCGTACAAAAAATGCCATCCCCTATCAGGGACATGAAATTACACCAAATGTTCACCCGTTTAATTGCGGACTTGCTCATCTAGTTCATGAAGCAAAAGGCTGCTACATCGGTCAAGAAGTCCTCACAAGGATGCGGAGTCGAGGGAAAATGGGTAAACAACTTGTGCAAGTTCCAATTGATTCAGATGATGCACTCAGCATTGGTACTGAGTTTGCACTTGCAATACGTCGTCCAAAACCTAAACAATGAACGTATTTATTTTCAATCGTAATTCAAAACATCTGCCAGTTGCGATTTGTAAAAATTACCTGATGTTTGCAAGGAATCGAGTTCATCATTGGTTAGCTCCAGTTCGAATATATTCTCAACACCGTTGGCGCCGATGATGCAAGGAACACCAATGTAGACATCATCGAGACCGTATTGACCGGTGAGTAAGCAAGATGCAGGCAGGAGACGGCGACGATTGTTCAGAACCGATTCCGCCATGACAGCTGCTGCTGAGCCGGGTGCGTAAAACGCGGATCCACGTTCAAGTAATTTGACAATCTCACCACCACCACTTGCAGTTCTCGCTGAAATAGCCTCAATGCGGTCTTGGCTCATGAGTTGAGTGATGGGGATTCCTCCCACGGTTGTGTACCTTGGCAAAGGAACCATTGTGTCACCGTGACCACCGAGAACCATTGGACTCACGTCTTCTTCGGCACAATCCAATTCAAGAGCAATGAAGTGTGCCATTCGCGCGCTGTCCAAGACGCCCGCTTGACCAATGACTCTGTTGGCTGGAAATCTAGTATCTTTTTGCATGTGGTACGTCATCAAATCAAGAGGATTCGTAACAACAATTACCACAGAATCTGGAGCATGTTCTCGAATTCCAGTGCCCACTTGGGCCACAATTTCTGCATTCTTACCGATTAAATCTTCTCGAGTCATGCCCGGTTGTCGGGGAAATCCGCTTGTAACAACAACAACATCCGCACCAGCGATGTCTTCATACGAAGACGTTCCTGTAATCTTGCCATCGTAATTCAGGACGTTGGCATTTTGGCTCATATCGAGCGCCTTTCCTTTGGCAAAACCCTCGTAAATATCCAACAATACAATATCTGCAATTTTCATATTCGCTAATACAAATGCACATGTTGCACCAACGTTCCCTGCCCCGATTACAGCAATCTTTCTACTCCCTCTGGTCATGATTTCTCACCAGTTGTCTGTCAAGGTCGGATGCTTTTAATCAAGATGGTATGTTGATGTCCTGTTCCATATGGTCCAAGGGTGGTATTGAAGAACCTCCTAACAGTCGGAAAAAACAACGGTGTTCAGATGAAGTTAGGTGTGCTCAAAGAACCAAAAGGAGAGACGCGTGTTGCGATCGTTCCTACCAGCCTCAAAAAGTTGCTAAAAGCTGGATTTGAGGTTGTTGTTGAGGCCGGTGCAGGAACCGCAGCAAATTACCACGACTCCGATTACGAAGCAGCAGGAGCTACGGTTGGTACCCGTGTTGATGCTCTGGCTTGTGACAACATTATCACCATCCGATTTCCGGGGGTTCAAGACATCAAAGAAGGCACGAATCTTGCTTGTGTATCTGATCCATTTCGCAATCCACAATACGTCAAGGACTGCCTTGCAGCAAACATCACATTACTATCCATGGACATGATTCCTCGTCGATTGAGTCGGGCACAATCCATGGATGTTAATTCGAGTCAAGACAACCTTGCAGGGTACAAGGCGGTGCTGCTTGGAGCTGCACATGTTCCCAAGGGAATTCCCATGATGACAACGTCAGCTGGTACAGTTCGACCTGCAAAAGTGGTGATTATGGGCTCTGGAGTCGCAGGACTGCAAGCCATCGCCACTGCGAAGCGTCTCGGCGCAGTCGTTTATGCATCCGACGTCCGTAAATCAGCAGCTGAACAGATTGAATCGGTTGGTGGTCGATTCATTGAAGTCGACGGTATGGATGACTTTGAAGACGAGGCGGGATATGCCAAGCCGTTAACACCTGAATTCATTCAGAAAGTCAACGATACAGTGTGTGGCGTAGCCTCTGATGCTGACATCGTCGTAACCACAGCTCGAATCTTTGGTCGACCTGCCCCTATCACGGTTCCCTCAAGCGCCGTGAAGGAATTCAAATCTGGGGCAGTTGTTGTCGATATGAATGCAGATGTTGGAGGGAACTGCGAGGATACTGTTGCTGGCGAAGTAATTACAACAGACAATGGAGTCATTGTCGTAGGTACATCAAACCTACCAGGAACGATCGCAACCACTGCTAGTATGCTCTATTCCAACAATCTAACCACTTTCATTACTTCATTGGTGCAAGAAGGAGAAATTGTCATTTCAGAAGATGATGATATTCTCGTAGGGGCTCCAGAAGGTAGTGACTTCTATGTTAATGGAATGGGGGGTGTCCTCATCTGCAAAAATGGGGAGATGCATCCAAAGCAAACACGACTCGGAGGTGCATTAGAATGACGCCAGAATTTTTAATTGGAAACATTACGCTTTTTGTACTCGCTATCTTCCTTGGTTTTGAGTTGATTACGAAGGTTCCTGCAACATTGCATACGCCATTGATGAGCGGTGCGAATGCAATATCTGGAATTTCAATTATCGGGGCTTTGCTTGGTGCTAATGTTGCATACGACGGCGGCGCCACAGCTGTTTCAGGCATCCTTGCATTCATTGCCGTCGTCCTTGCAATGATCAACGTTGTTGGTGGGTTTACAGTTACAAATCGAATGCTGAACATGATTGCAGGTAAGAAACGCGGAGGTGCCTGACGTGGAAGAATGGATTTCGTTGGGTTACCTTCTCTCTGCAGCATTGTTCATCTTCGGATTGAAGAAACTTGGACATCCGCGTACCGCTCCTTTTGGCAATCAAATCGGTGCTTTAGGTATGCTTGTCGCAGTTGTAACGACCATACTGCAAATGGGACTTGGAGATGGAATCGAATGGGTCTTGATTGGCTCTGGTCTCGTTATCGGATCTTTGATCGGTTTGTGGATGGCAATACGAGTTGAAATGACCGGTATGCCAGAACTTGTAGCATTGTTCAACGGATTTGGCGGTGCTGCATCGGCACTTGTCGCACTTTCTGAAATTTGGAGATTCATCGAAGGGACCTCGGATTCAGGCGCAATTGAACAGCTGGAACTTACAGTCATCATGATCGCTGCTGGACTTTCTGCTCTCGTTGGTTGGATGACTCTGACAGGGTCCATTCTCGCTATGTTCAAACTCAAGGGAGGTGTCAGTGTTTTCGGAAAATGGATCAAAACACCAACATGGGGTCCTGTTTGGCTTAATCCACTCAAGGTCCTGATGGTCATTGGAGTCGCTGTCTTAATTTACTTGAGCATCGATGCCCCAACGGATCAAAATTACCTCTGGGGAATTATCGCGATTTCCTCGATTCTTGGTATTGTTTTGGTCCTACCAATCGGTGGTGCTGACATGCCTGTCGTCGTTTCTCTGCTCAATTCGTTATCGGGCATTGCAGCAGCATTTACAGGATTTATTATCGGAAATTCAGTGCTCATCGTGGCAGGATCATTGGTCGGAGCATCCGGCCTCATCCTTACATTCATCATGTGCAAAGCGATGAACAGAACCTTACCAGATGTTTTGTTCAAGTCGTTTGGAGGTTCTGGGGAGAAAGAATCGCTCACACGAACCAAGATCGGTTCAGATCCTGATGAAGTTGCCATGATGATTGACGGCGCTCAGAAGGTCATCATCGTTCCAGGTTACGGAATGGCTGTTTCACAATGCCAACATCAAGTCAAGGAATTCGCTGACCTAATTGCTGAGAAATACGATACTGAGGTGAAGTACGCTATTCATCCAGTTGC
>DAPT01000045.1:0-5120 GCA_002502215.1 Euryarchaeota archaeon UBA124 | reverse complement strand
CTCATCGAAATGGATGAAATCAATCCGGAGTTCCCTGATTGCGATGTCGCTTTGGTCATCGGTGCGAATGACACCACCAACCCGGCTGCTCGAAGTGGCGAGGGACCTCTTGCAGGCATGCCAATTATCGATGCTGATGCGGCAAGGACCGTGGTTATCATCAAGCGCTCGCTATCTGTGGGTTACGCCGGTGTTGACAATGATCTCTTCTACATGGACAAAACGATGATGCTTTTCGGCGATGGAAAAGCAATGATGACAGGCCTAAACAACGCCATAAAAGAGTCATAAATCCATGGGCTTGAAGCAACGTTGAAAATAGGAGCCGAAGTGGACAAAGCAGAGGGGACATGATGAAATCAAGAACGCTTCTCATTCTGTTCCTCTCAATCTGCCTTCTTGCACCCGTTGTGGCCAATCCAAACGGTCCACCTTGGGTCAACCCCATCAATGGAGGGCTCACAGTTGAAACCGGTTGTACATGTCACGGGGATGGTGCTCCATCAAGCGATGTCGTCGTTTCAATCTCCGGCGTCCCTCGAGCGTATTCCATCGGAGAATCCTACGAGTTCACAGTAAATCTTCAACACGCTTCCTACCCCAACGGAGGCTTCCTTCTCACCGATTACGGTGTTGGTGTTTTCACACCAGGTGAAGGTTCACAGATTGTCCAAGACACCGATGGTTCAGAACCAGGGGCCGTGTCACAATCTGTTCCAGGTAACGATTGGGTTGTGACCTGGACCGCCCCTGCATCTGACGTTGGTGACATTTCCTTCTCCCTAGCAGGAAATGCTGTCGATGGATTAAACGGTGCAAATGAAGGCGATAACTGGAATCTTTTGTCGTTCTTCATTTCCTCACCAGAAACAATGACCAACGATGATGAGGAGAATCTGGTTCTCCGTACAATCAGTGTCGGTGATTTTGACTCACTGTTCGTTGCTGTGGAAGATCCTGAGGCTCTCGAAGCACAACGACAAGAAGAAATTGCTCATGATTTCTTCTCAAACGGGAACCTGTTTTACTGGGTAACGCTTTCCATCATCCTTGTTGGAGCTGTGGTACAAGGGGAGTTCTACGAACGTCGATTTGGTGGAGGGCCAAAACATCTCGATATGCGTTTAGCTGTCCCTCAGGGCATCCGTCGTGGCCTCCTGACACTCAGTGTATTCCTCGTGTTTGGATGGGCCGTCGACGATGGACAACCATGGGGGTATGCACTCGTTCTTGGAATGCTTACCCTCTGGGGTATGTTTGGTGTTTACCGGACCATCGTACAAGCCCGTGCAGAACCTGAACACCATGATTTGGTGTGAGGGAGTCTCTTGTCAACAGGAAAAGGGTTGCATCTTGAACACGACTCGTCTCTGCCAGTTCAAACCCATTTCGATTTGTTAACTCAAAAGGCAACACTCGGATTTTTCCTCATCGGAATTCTCACATTTGCATTTATTTCGAAGATTGATCTCGTTTTGGAATCAATCATGCATCATCTAAATCCTTGCGAGAAAACGTCGTGCTTAGCATTGTATGAGCCAGCATCTTGGAGCGTTGTGCGGTGGCTCACTGCTGTGTTTTTGTCGGTCATGTTGATCCTCCCATTTGCTCTCCACTCAATGTACTCTTTCGCTCGCCCTGGTTTAACACAAAGCGAGAATGTAATGCTAAAGCGTTGGATGTTGGTATCGTCAATAACCGGCTACGCATCACTGTTTGTTCTGTTTTATTTTCTTATCCCATCGCTCTATGAATTTGGTGATGGCATTCACCAAACAACTGGTTTAACCTCACAATACGATGCTGTTTCTTTGTTTACATTTGCACTCTCAACCTTTTGGGCAATCCTCATCACATACATCATTGCCTTTGGAACAATTACTGCCGGTTCTCTTGGCTTGATAACAGACAACAATCAGGATTGGTGGAGAGTTAGAATTCTTGGAATTGGTGGTGTCGTTCTCTTGTTGTCGTTACCCGGTCGTTGGAACGGTACGAACATTCTGCTCCTTAGCCTAATGATCTTTTTTCTTGAAATGTCGATTCAAAAGAGCATACGAACATCCAAAGAGATCATTGGCCCGCAGGCAATGTTTGATTGTGAAGGTCGACGAAGATATGTTGCATACGTCGATTGTTCATGTCACGGTGTCGCATTTCCGATCGATACTTCCCCAGAAAACACGGGACTGCTGCGTTATCAGGCATTGTGCGATAACATCGACGAGCGGGAGCACTTGATCGACACAGTTTCACGTTACCGGTTAACAGATATCATCATTGGAGGATGTGATTCCTCTCCATTACCACAGAGCTTTCAGAAGACAACTGAATCAGCAAATTGTCAATTGCGAGGACTAAATCTTCTCGATTTGCAGGGCGCCACGCCACAAAAGAATCCACTATTGCACAGTGAAGTCGAAATCCAGTTGGAAAATCTCGTTGATCCATGGACATCCACACAACGAATCAAGTCTTGCCAAAATCGGTTGTTTGAATCGAACGCTGACAACTATCGGCTTGTTTCGTCCTCAAGTTGGCCAGAAATAGAGCAAGGTTCAGTGCGAATATCAATGGAGAATTGGAGCGATGATGAATTACGGTCGTTTCAAAGCGTGGATGCCAAACTCTAGCATTCGACCCAACAATTGAAACGAATCAGGGTTGTGAGGTAACTATGGGCAAAAGGGGGCATGCAATTGGAATGGTCCTTTGTATCCTCTTAGCGATAATATCTCAATTCTATTCGGAGGAAATCAACAGCTTCTTCGAAATTGACGTTTCAAGTCCAGAGAGCACTGCAGCACCGCTTGTTGGTCTTCAGAATAATGAGTCTTGGTTGGTCGTTTTGGTAGATTTTGAATCAAACCCTCTTACTGAAAGTGCAAAAGACAATGCGGTCAATGAACTGAATCAATACACGGAAGACTACTTATCCCAAGCAATAGGTAGTCCAATTGACTTATCGATCGTTGTGCATTCAGAGATTTTAAGAGCACCTAAACCACTCTCTGCTTACGGTGCGGACGGAGAAAATGGACGTGATTATGGCGATGGAACGGTGTTTTTGCCTTCGCAACTTGCTGAGTTTGTGGTATCCTCTCTGAATGTGGAATCATTTGTCGATTACGATTTGAATGACGATGGTGTCGTCGATCGTTTTTTGATTCTCCATTCAACACTCGCACAAGAACAAGGTTCGGGCTCATCGAATCGAATATGGTCGCATTTCACTTCTTTTTCCGAGCCTCTGGACAAGGGTGATTCCACATTTGAACATTACACGATGTCTTCAATGCGACATGGAGAAAATGGCTTTGGTACAATAGTGCATGAAATGATGCATCAATTCGGAGCATTCGATCTCTATCCCGTTCATGATTCTGGTTATTCTGGCTCATGGAAAGGCATAGGTGTATGGGACATTATGGCCAGTGGGAATTGGAATGGAGGTGGTGATTCACCCTCTCTACCAACGGGACCAACAATGGCTGCTGTTGGCCATGATGCTACACGAGAAGTGGTTCTTGCCTGGCCAGAAAATGCAGCCAGTCCGTGCATTGGTCCGACGATCAGCATCGACTCCCGAGCCCAAGGTGGCGATCGTATCCGAATACAAATTTCACCGACCGAAAATGTCTGGATTGAAAAACGGACACAATCAGGTTACGATGAATCCCTGCCAGGTGAGGGAATCCTCGTACTTCTCGAGGATTGGGCTGCAGGTGATTCTGCACACAACGCTATGAACATCGATCAACGCAGGCCCTATCTTCAAACAATCGAGGCTGATGGGAACCAAGAACAACTCAAAGGCATCAATGATGGTGTTGCCAGAGATTTGTTTCAACCGGGTGATGAATTCGGAGAGCAAGGCATCCTGATTCGAGACCATGACGGTGTACTTGTGCCATGGCACGCACGTATTGTCGAGAATCAAGGTCAGTGGGTAATTGAATTCCATTCTATGAATTGTTCACCGACCCTTGACATCGAGTTGGATAATTTTGGCTACACGCTGTTGCAAGAAGAGTTCTTTGAATTGGAGGTACTTGAGAACCGAAACGGAGACTCGTGTTGGGGCACACTCAACGGTACAGATGGTCGAAGCATTGCATTTACCAACAATACGAACTCAGAATCAAAACAAGTTGGTGCATTCTCATCGATTGGAATGATTGATTCAACAGCCACATTCTCTGGTCAAATTCAATGCGGATACGATGTGTTTGATATCAAAACTACCGTTACAACCGTTGGTACAATTCCACTTGGCGAAGAGATGCAATTGCGTGCGGATATTAATGTCAATGAACCAACGTATTTGCAGATCCCTTACGTTGGTGAGGGAGAGGGATCAGGAGAATTCACGCTTGATGTAGATGGACCATTGTCCAGAGTTGCGACAACCAACCCTAGCGTAGAGGTTGATGATGGCAATGGTACAATCTCCATGCAAATCGAGCCACGAGGGTTGTTGCAAGAAAACATGTATGTTCTAGGCACGATTCATCTCGAATCGTTCAACGGTGAACAGTGGGTTATCGATGTTGAATTGAAAGCAACCAACAACGATCGTCCAGCATTCATTGGAAATCAATCACTTGTTTTCAGTGTCTTCTTCCTGCTCTTCGCTGGATGGTTTGCTTCCTCTCTGTTTGGAAAGAAGAGAGTCACTCATGTTGAGCAATTTGATTATTCCGACGATGCGTTCTTGCCGGGTAACCATCTTTGAATTCGAAGGTAATTCCATTCCGAATCGTCAGAGATTGCACAGACCCATTGTTTGTGAACGCCCTCAGCGAGACGAACGCTGAGGCACACGCCCTCCCATGTTGCAGCAGCTTCATGCTTGGGCTGGATCAACCATGGTGCATGCGAATCGTTCAAATCGCCGTCATAGACCCTCCACCGACATCCATACTTGAATCCAGGACGCAACAGCAACCCCCGGCCAAGTAAATCATGCATAAGAAGAGAGTCGGATGTTGGCTCTGATTCTTTCACAATCATATGCTGAATGTATGTATCTTCTTCTTTTCGAAGAATTCTTCCAGACATATGATTGATGCCGATTTGCTCCCAATCCCAGGTCGCCGTTTGGCCTACGTAGCTCCCAG
>DAPT01000056.1 GCA_002502215.1 Euryarchaeota archaeon UBA124 | reverse complement strand
GGAATTTGTTTTGCAATTGCTTCATGAGGAACATGTCCTGCTTGTCCATGGTTCTGGCTTTAGCAAGGACAAAGGCAAAGGTCACGTGCGCCTTGTTTTCCTACCCGATGTTCAAACCTTGCATACAGCATTTGACCGAATAGATTCATTCCTCCTACGACACCGGCATACCTGAAGTGTGGCGGCGAAGTATTCATCATGAGTAATCTCGGCCTTTGTTTCATGCGGAAGTCGGTTGTTGCGTTGCTTCTCGCAGCCACGACGCTCTTTCCATTAGCATCAGCATCAACGGTGGCTAAGCCGACGGATTTTGATGTAATGTATCTCTACCCACTCTTTCTTGCTTTTCTCATCGGAGCTATGCTTTGGAAATTCTTTGTCCCTCGTCAACTTTCAGCCCTTCAAGTTGCGTTTGAAATCGATGATAACTTGTACGAGGTTCATCGATTGACACGAACAGTTGACGATGCCCGAGATATTCTGCAACAGGGACGTGTAGCGTTTGGTGTCGGATTGTACATGATGGGAATGCTCGGAGTATTGCTGCTTATTTCCGAACTTATTTTCCAACCTGACATATATTTCGAGCCAAATCTGTGGATTATTGGTTTGTTTGTCTTGCTTCCAATTTTGATTTCTCCATGGGAAACAATGAATGCGCAACTCGCTGGTAAGGGAGACACAAGAATTGGAGCAACAAGGATTGGAACAGGAATCCGTCGTATTATGACACTGAGCATTCTCGTGTCTGCAACGATTATTACCCTTATTTACGGTATTAATCAAAACAACGGAAGAATCACACCGGTGTGGCTTGCGATTACCATGCTGGTTTTCATGGCGCCAACCATTCTCGCTTACGGGCGAATCATGGGCGCATCTTGGAACATGTTGCTTCTCAACAAATGGAGAACGGCGAACGGTCGTCGAAATCCGATCGATCCAGACAAGCCATCGTTTGTCAATCGATTGTTCTCTCTTCTCTTGGTACTGTTTCTCATCACGATGCCAATTACCGCTCTAAACGGCATTGTAACGGTCTTCCATGTCCTCTACAACAGTCCTGATAATGCGGAAGAAATTCTCAACTATGGAGGGATAATTGGTCATTCAATCTATGAGCGTATTGACCTTATTTCGGAGATCTTGTTTCATTGGGAATTCATTAAATCCATGCCACAATTCTTGTCGCTCTATCTTTCATTGAACATTGCAATCGTTGGATTAGCGTTTATTTTTGAACTAACACGAAACTTGATTCTTGGAGGTCAAACGTTCGGAGGCATGTTTGGAGTTACACTGGATACACCCCGTGAAATTCGCACAGAGGAATCTGCGCAGGGCAGACAAATCGCCTTCGCCTTCGCTGGCTTCTCTGGCTACACGGTCCTGCTCCTCATTCTCGTCTGCTACAAAGAATTTGGAGATTTGATGCCATTCACATCCAACCTTGAGAGTCAAGGATTCAACGAGGAAATGCGGTTACTGTCAACGTGGATGTTCATTGCGGTAGGAAATTCAATTTTCTTGTTCACATGGCTTTTGTCGATCGCTCGCCTTTCACCTCTGCGTCAAATTCGGTTTGACTTGGATCCTGAGGAACGCCGTGAGGGTGCAGTTATGCTTGCAGGCGGCGATTGGATGCGGGAGTACATTGACAACGCAGCACTTCAGGAAGATTTGGATGGATTGATTCGCTTTCAAAAACAATCAATTGAAGGAGACCAATCACTCGTTCGTCATGAAAAAGCTCGTGCGAAGATGTGGGAATCTGCAATTCGAGGTCTATGGCCGAAATCAATTGAAGAAGCCAAGAAAGTGCTGGCACAATCCGGTGGTGACGACGATGAAGCAAGGATGCTCATCGCAACAGGTTACATTGCCACTCGAAGACTTGATGCTGCGCGAGGGGCCCTTCGTGGTTTGCAACAACCTGAAGGATACGATGAACCCGAACTTCTTGCGTTCATTTGCGAATGGCTCGATCCGTGGCATGGAAGTGTTGATGAGGATGACTTGTGGGATTGGGAAAACAACTCGACCATCGATCACCTTAATGAAAAAATGCGGATGTTGAGGTATTGGTCTCCCTCATACTCGAAAGAGGCTCCACAGCATACTGACAAAATATCCCTTGTTTCTTCCATCTCCAACATCGCAACGTTACGAATGCAGCGTCGACACGAGGAAGCGTTGGAACTCGCCCTTGAAGCGGTTAAACAAGACCCTCTTGGTGTGAGACCTCGCATCGCAGCAGCATTGTGTTTGCTCGATCGTGGCGATTGGCATCAAGCGCTCTCTATTTACAGAGAACTTCGGGAGAGCGATGTCAATGATCCGCGTGTAAAGGCACTCTCAGTAATATTAGGGCATGAAGCAGATACCGAAGATATTGAGGTTTCTCTCGTTCTCGAGAAGGGTAAATCGCTTCGCCGATGGCTGGATGACGCACCTGTCAACCCAGTCGCTGGTTTGGCCACGAAAGGTGGAATCGATGAGGCCATCAACGCCAACGTCATGATTGTATCTCACGAGGCGGTCCGTCGGGGCATGACACCGAGGTATTCTCCCTCCTTGTTTATGAGAATCGTCCAGTTTATTCTACTGCCGATGATTTTTGTAGTCATTGGCATTGGTTTGGACTCAATCTATGGGCCTGCAGAAGGTGCAGTTGCTGCTTTGACGTTGTTTGTTTTGCAATTCGGGCTCCACCGATTCAATCGACAACAGCGCAAGCAAATCCAACACCGTGATCAACGTTCCTTGGTGGAATATGCAAAAATGATGAAACGCTTCAAAGTTAAACCAAACAGAGAAAACATACCGGTGGGGACACATCTTCTCTTATCAGGTTTCCTTGTAACCGTGAACGGTGTTGTCCTCGACATCGGTCTTCCGGGATGGATGACTGAACGCTTACCAAAGGACTCGGACAAAACCATTCGCTCAAGGCTCAAGCGAAACGCATTATCCATCTCAAAAAATCGGCCTGGAAAGCTTTCCATCCTTTCATCGGGATGGTGGCTTAAACGTCCAAAAGAAGAGGATGGCGACATGCCAGCACTGGAACGCTTGATTGGACCAGTGGCTTACAGAGGTAGACAGACAATGGTTCAGAAGAAAACAACCACCTTGAACAAGTCAACAAGTATTGGGCCAAGCAAAACTCCGGTCTCGGAATTAAATCTCTCGAGACGTAATGTACCAACGCATACAATCGCTAGCGAGCGTTCGACCTACTCTGGACCTCGTCGACCGGGTCAACGGCGAAAATGAGCAGCGTTCTTCACATACTTCATGAACCTCATGGATGTGGTTGGTCTGATGACCAGTCTTTCTCCCCGGGAATCCGTCGATGCGGTTCTCACAGCCTCCGCTCGAAGCACAAACCTGTACGGTCATGGGTTGGGAATGATCGCTTCGGAGAATATCATCTCGCCGAACGTAAAGCGAGCAATAAATACAGATTTGCATGGAAGATACGCGGAAGGATTACCGGGCAAGCGGTATTACCAAGGATGCGATGATTTTGATACCATCGAAGACATTGGAATCAACTTAGCGAAGAAGGTATTTCGGGCAAATTTTGCGAACATTCAATCAATCTCCGGGACGGTTTCTAACATCGGTGCACTCAAAGCACTCGCTAAACCCGGTGACTCAATTACCGCAGTATCAACAGCCGATGGAGGCCACATCTCGCACGCACGAATGGGAGCTGTAGGGGTCCGTGACCTCAATGTTTCAACCTACCCATGGAACGAAGAGCGAATGGAACCAGACATCGATGCATCCTGTGCACTTATCAGAGAAATTCAACCAAGGATTACCCTTGTCGGGCAATCCGTCTTTTTGTTCCCTACCCCCTTGAAGGAACTCGCCGATGCAGCACATGAGGTGGGTTCAACCGTCATGTACGATGGAGCCCACGTTTTAGGCCTCATTGCTGGAGGTGTATTCCAAGATCCCCTGCGCGAAGGTGCTGATGTCATGACTGGATCGTCCCACAAAACCTTCCCCGGGCCGCAAGGTGGATTCTTGCTCTCTTCGAGCGAGGATGAAGCGTTCCATCGACGTTTGAACAATGCTATGTTTCCAGGCGTTTGTTCATCGTACCATCTGCATCATGTTGCTGGTAAAGTTGTCGCAATGGCAGAGTTTGAAGCCTTTGGTCAAGCCTATGCAACCGACATTGTTCGGAACGCAAAGAAATTTGGAGAATCCCTTGCTTCAGAAGGATTTGATGTCCTCGCAGAATCGCGCGGATACACTGCATCTCATCAAGTTCTGACTCGTCATGGCGATATCGATTCAGGTGCGGGGGCCGTTGCTGCTAAACGTTTAGAGGAGGCTGGAATTATTACCAACATGAACATGCTCCCTGGGGATACAAAAGCCATGAATCCTTCCGGTTTGAGGTTAGGCGTTCAAGAGCTCACCCGTGTCGGCATGGGCGTGAATGAAATGGCGGAAGTTGCCTCATTGTACGCTCGCATTTTAATTCATGATGAAGACCCCAAATCCGTTCGAGAAGATGTGAAGCATCTTAAATCGGATTTCCAGTATGTTCAATATTGCTTCGATTCGGAATCAATGCCAGCATACGAAGGGATGTGAATTGCATTACACCAAGTTTGGGCTTGCAAAAGTACCCAAAACATGGTCTCCTTTGTCACTCAAAACTCGGCGAGATTATCATATGGCGTCAGCATGAATTTCATACATGGTGGCAAATTTTTGAAACATCAATGCAACATCCTTTGAGTAGAACACTCATCAATGCTGCTGTAGATTCGCTTGAAATTCATCAATATCTACCAACCAATCGTGGGATTTTCTGGAAGAAAAAGTTCAAATCTGAATTGAACGATCTTTTATCCCAATTAGGCTGGGGAAGAGTCGAAATAAATGAACAACGCGTTGTACAAAGTGCTCATCCTCTCCTTTCTGTGGCCGTGGGTCAATATGCAATCGAAACATATCACCAAAGTCGATACAAAGTACGTTGGATTGAACCCCGCTCTCAAATCGTACAACTTGAATTGGAACCGACATCCGCACTATCTGCGCCTCAAAGGCATAATCCATTCCCATGGTCCACGGATGAAAGAAGCCAAGAATCTGGAATTGCCATTGACTTGGTTCGTGGTCACAGCGGTAATGAATTACAAATGGAAGGGGAGCGTGTGTTGTTGATTCCAACACTGGCACTTGAACGATTCTTGTCGGCCAGCTTACCATACGCGCCGGAAACAGAAGAAGGCTGGTTTCACCACACAATCGATTCATTTGTTTCCTTTGAGAGCATTCTGAAGATTACAATAAAGACAACGGCATCTATGTTTTTACGAAGCGAGCAGTCGGTTTACATCATTGATCGCACCAGCTGGGAATCGTATGTAGAGCACTATATCGTGGAAGCTGGATGGGGTCA
>DAPT01000013.1 GCA_002502215.1 Euryarchaeota archaeon UBA124 | reverse complement strand
CCGTAGCAATTGCTTGGCAGAACCAAGGCTTGTCGCATCACGAATCGTTTGCTTCTTTCCGTATTTGTAAACCCCGAGTTTTGGATCAAATCCGATGTTGTTTTTGGTACGAACAGGAAGGGTCATGGTAGGAGGGTTCCCTTTGACGATTCGGTCGTACATCTCCCGAACAACATCATGCAATGCGACCTTTGTCTCTTCAATCGATTTACGTTCAGCCATCAGTAATCACCTCCAAACAATGTCGTTTGTTTTGTATCCCCTGTTGCATGAGCAGCCTCCGATTTAGGAACAGCCTCTACAGTTTCATCTTCTCCATCCGTATCCTCAATGTCTTCTTCTGGCGTTGGCGCATCGGCGGCTTGTTCCTGACGGCGAATCTCATCAAGTAATTTCTCATCCATTTTTGTGGCACCAATAACTTCCTGAGAGCCTCGATAGAACACATCGGTTTCGTTCCAATCCCCCTTCTCAAGGCCTTCCAGGCTGTATGTAATCACCGTTTGAGAACCGGGCTGCAAGGTTTCGAGCTTCCATGCCCATACGCCAAGGGCCTCTTTTCGCCCTCCAAGTTCATTTCCAACCATCGTTGCGCCCTGACGCTCAGGCCAGTTGACAAGCATGGTGTATGATCTTGCACGAGATGTGTAATTGTAGAGAATGATGTGAACATCGGTTTGTTTGGTCTCTTTGTTCCACGTCGTTGTTATTTCGGCTATAACTGCAGACATAATTTTGGTAATCGAAGCTGCGAGGTCAGGAATCGGTAAATCGAGGAGCGATGCCGATTTCTCAGCAATTGCTGGGATAATGTCGTTAATGAGTTCGAATTTTTCCTTTGTTTTCCCCATCTTCTTCTGTTTTTCAAGATGCTTACGAAGCCCACGACCCATTTCGAGCATTGCCTTACGAGCCTCTTCCATAACGTTCTCGTTATCCGACAGAGCTTCCTTCGCCTCTGAAGTAAACTGAACATTGGTGCTCGCTAGATGCACGAGAATGGCAGCTGGGCCCTTTGGGACACCTCTACCACCCGCTTGGTCCAAACCATATTGGCGCCAATCGACGCTTTCAATCGCTTTTGTCAATAGGCATCCCCCCTGTTGGTACATCAGAGGTACACGATTAGCAAAGCGCAAAATCTCAACGGGTTTGTCTGCAGCCATTCCATCACCAAAAATCAAACCGACTTCAACTTGGAATGGATTCCCTTGTGTCACACTTGGCACACGAGTCATGGTCGTTACAAACTTTGAATCAATGGTTTTCGAGAGCCCCTTTTTAATTAGCAATTCCTCAATTGGCGAAAGACACGATGTTGGCGGATTTAGCAATTTAACAGGCTTACCCTTCAGCAATCGTTCACCTTGAAACGCTTCGAGCAAAGCCCGAACCTTTTGGGGAGAGAGAGATTTCGGTTTGAGTTTCTCTTCAAGTTCTGCAACTTCGCACAATTCCTTCGCTGCACGCCCCGAAACTCCGGAGAACGTACGACGTAGAAACGTCGTCATTCTCGACTCGGAAGATTCTGAACAGAGTCGTTGTAATTGTCCCAATTCAATCCCATTTGGATGAGGCTTGATGGCTTCAACGCGTCCAGGAAGACGTTCTGTAACTCGCTGCCAGTGGTGTTTTTCTCCATCAGGATCAATGAATAAAATGTCTGCATGAGGATTAACGATGCTTGTCATACGTAGATACTGCCAAACCGATTGACGTCCACGTTGATATTTTGCTTTCATCTTTGTTTTGACCTTGAGCCCGTGGACCTTTTCGCCCCAATCAATACGATCTTGATTCGATTTAATCGCTTTGTTCTTTCTCGTATCCAACCCAATATCAACCGAAACTGCCGTCGCTTCTTTCGCAATTTTTGATTCAACATGCGTCGGATCACCGGTCGTCAATTGAGCGTACATCACAACGCCGGTGATTCCGATTCCCTGCTGACCTCGGGATTGACGAATAGCATGAAACCGAGATCCGAACAACAATTGTCCAAACACTTTCTCAATACTTGACCTCGGGATGCCAGGTCCGTTGTCTTCAACCTCAAGCTGTAGAATGTCTTTCTTGTTATCGAGTTTGGTAATCTTCACGATAATATCGGGTAGAATTCGGGCTTCTTCACAGGCGTCCAGTGCGTTATCAACTGCTTCTTTGACTGCTGTAATTAAAGCCCGATTGAGGGTATCAAAACCAAGAAAATGTTTGTTCTTCTCGAAAAACTCTGAAATAGCGACTTGCTTTTGATTTGCTGCCATCTTTTCTGCAATGCTCATGTTGACACATCCACCTCAGGTCCTCCTCCGTACATGACTTCGGGCCAGCAGGTAACAGCAGTTGGTTGGCGAGGATACTTGATGTTTCGGCCAAAAACAAAACAGAAAGGGTACAAATCCGAAAGAAAAGCCATTGGTCAATTTTCTCGACACATGCTGTTATGCACCGGCTACAATGCATTCAGATCCCATGCTCGAATCGAACCAGTGAATGCACTCATCGCTACAGTGAGTGGACTTGCTAGATACAATTTACCCGGGCCTGACCGCCCCTGAAAGTTTCTGTTGATGGCAGAAACCGTGACTTGTTCAGGCGTCATTGAAACACCGGGGCCCGCTCCAATGCAAGCTCCGCAACCAGGATCGATGAGTTTAACCCCAACATCCAGGAATAGCTGGTGCCAACCTTTTGAAACGGCGACATCCTTGACAATCCCCGAACCATATTGAATGTAAAAATCGACACCTTCTCTGACCGAGAGACCTTGCTCTTTCGCTGCCTGGCACACTCGTGCGTAATATGCGATGTCGTCAATTTTTCCGGCGGTGCAAGACC
>DAPT01000032.1 GCA_002502215.1 Euryarchaeota archaeon UBA124 | reverse complement strand
ACAGGTTTCTTGACTTTGTGTTGTCCTATTTTGTAATATCTTTACTCGGAGTGCCCTTTTCACTAATTTTAAACAACGGCGTATGGATCGTCTTCTCGAACATCGCTGCTGTACTGGTAACAGCTCGGGAGTATCTCAACCGTGGAAGCATCAAGCATTTCAAAGAGCAAGAAACTTATGTTTGGTATGAAGGTACTTCTGTGAAATTCATTTACGTCAAAGATATGACTGACAAATTACTGACTTGGATTAAAACAACTACCACATCAACCTCCGATGGAAGGACTTCCACAAACGAACGCCATTATTATAGAATAATCGATGCCAATGGCGGAGAATTACATTCCGATCCAATCGGTGATGAACGAGACATGGGCCGGCTGATAGCATTACTTGGATTAAAAACAATAAAGCAGTCTGCTTACAAATATCCAATAAAAGGTGCCAAAAACCACGATATGAACCCTAAAACAGCACAAATGATATTGGTACTGGTTTCAGTGGGAATGGTCATAACGTTCGTAGTGTTAGTGGCTGGGATATTTGGTATAATTCCACTGTTCTCGTGGGATGATGGATATGGTGATCCGTATAACGGTGATTATTCATATTATGATGATGATTTACCACCTTTGTGGTGTGATGAGACTGTCCTCTATCCAGTCACAGTTCCCATCAGCGTAACAAGCGAGGTAGTCATCGAGGAAACTGAGGGCCATCATCAACGAATCCCCAATCGGAATGCATACACAGATTCAATTCCCGAATTAGCCATCAACGGTGGAGTGTGTAACTATCAGTACAGGGTGGGCACGGCCTCAGGTTTCGAAATCACCTACAAACTGGATAACGTAACCAATATCGATGGAGTGAGTATTCTCGTGATGGAACATCCGTTTATGATTACCAATGGTTATTCAGGAATTGAAATCTACACCAGCACCAACAACGGTTCGACATGGACTTCCCAATACGAATCAACAGAGATGTATGGCTTCTATGAGCGTGGAGCCACATATGAAACGTATGCTGAAGATTTCATGCCCAACAGCTGGTTCAGACATCAATTTTCTGCTACTGCTGAAAATGTAACCCATGTTAGGATCGAGACAGGATACGCTGATCAGTTAGGTGATACATCGGTTAGCTTCTCAGCATTGCGAATTGATGCAGAGGGGGATTATGACTATCCGGACTATCTTTTGTGTGACGGCACTTGGGACGGATTGTTTGAGAACTCAACCAGTGAAATGATGGAATGGCCGGGTTATGGTGAACGTGATCCAGTCCTTTTGGGCTGCGATGACTGACAAATAAATTGGCTCGGTTTGCAGCCAAGCACTGTTTCGAATGTTACTCAGCGCCGAAGAATTGTCGCAGCATTGGATGCATTTCCATGGCTTGTTCCTTCTGGATTTGTTCGTACGTTCTCAAGATAATACCAACAGCCAGCAACAGACCTGTACCGGTTGCATTACCAACCGTACCAAGCAAGTCAGCACCTGCTGCCAGTAAACCTACAAACGCACCAGAGAAGTAGGTAACTGGAGGAATGTAATTCTCGAGAATCTTCTCCAAAACCTTCGGGTTCTTACGGAAACCTGGAATCTGCATGCCTGTTCGTTCAATTTGCTTGGCAACGTCCTTGGTACCCATGTTGGTGGTGTCGATCCAAAACTTCGCGAAGACCATCGAACCAACGGTCATCAAGACCACATAGAACACAACGTGAAGCATGATCTGGCCCAAACTATGGCCAAACATATCCGATTGCTGATTCAGTAACGGAATCAGCCAATCGTTGACACCAGCAGGCATGGATGCATACCAGGCAAACCCACCTGACGCGGCTGTCTGACCCGGCTCATACGTCCCAATGTAATCCGACATGGAGAACCAACCCTGCCGACCTAATATCGGCGTCTGTGACATCGTTGGATGACTCCAGAACAAGAGCGAGAACATGTTGACGTTTGCGAGCAATGCAGCCATCAAAATGACAGGAATGTTCGAAGCGTAGACCAATCGAATAGGATACTTACCACGATGACCACGAACCTTTCCGTGCGTCAATGGCAATTCCAATTTGCTCGATTCGGCATAGGCCACCACGAGGAAGACGATGATACTGGAAACCAAGGCAATCACAGCATTCGGATGCGTCGCATCACCCAACAGAATCATCTCGAACCCGTTCAGTGATATCATCTCACCATTCGTCGCCGTCCTGAACATGTAGAAGATCATTGGAAGTGTACCAGCAGGCGGGTTTTCTACGGAGTAAGCGAAACCTGCAGTGGTTGGAAGAGGTGAAAGTGTACCAACGAATGTTGATTGTGCAACACCTGCTGCGATGAACAGGGACATACCGGATCCGATACCCCACTTGCTGACCAGCTCATCGAGAAGGAAGACCAGATAAGAACCTGCAAACAATTGAGCAACAATAACGAAGTTCGCCCAGCCGATTCCGTATTCATCGATGAGGAATTCTGAAGGGTCGAGGAAACCATAGGTCTGTGGAATGGATTCGATTGGAATCATAATGAGAACGAGAAGTTTCTGAACACCTTGGTACATTGCCTTGTCATCGCTGTTGGTAAGGTCAAGACGAATGATTTTGGCACCAGCAAACAATTGCATGATAATTGAACCGGTAACAATCGGACCGATACCCAAGTGCATGATTGTACCCGAAGCACCAGCCATGATTGAACGGAATCCGCTAAACAAATCCATTGCTTGTCCGCTTAGTCCGTAGAGCATGACGTTGGTCATTGCGAAGTAGATGATGAGAACGAAGGTTGTTGTCCACATCTTTTCTCCGAATCGAACGTGACGATCAGGTTTGGTGATGGCAGGGTAAACATCGACGAATCGGCTGAGAGCGTACAAACGACTGCTCTGGTCGCCGCTCCACATGAAACACGTAAGAATGGCTGCAGCACCAAAACCAAGCAAAAGGACACCTACGAGGAGGAACCCAACGGCTTCATCGTACCCGCCCCATTTTTCAGGACGGCAATACCAAACGGCGATGAAGACGAAAATCAGCCATCCGTAGAGTTTGGCATAGCGGCCAATAATCGGCAGTTGCTTCATTGAGGCGGGAAGGTCAATTTGGAAACAAGCCATGACGTAGGCTACGTGTGCAATCGCCAATACGATGCCGAAGATGGCTGCGTCCCGTGCTGCACCGGCGCCAGAAAGTTCATCCCATTGCCAGTAGAAGAGGAGACCAAAGTAGAGTACACCGGTGAGAACGACACCGATTGGTACTGGCTTGTGTTTCATTTAGAGACCTCCTTGTTCACTCTTCTTCCCATTCGTCAAAGTCTTCGCTGTCTTCGAGTTTGACGGAGCCACCGGCTGCCTCAACCTTTTCGATTGCCGTAGCGCTAGCGTTAGCGACTGTGATGGTCATTGCTGCATTGATTCGTCCAGACCCGAGGAGTTTGTCGATTCCGAGTTCTCCAAGGTTGATGCTGTCCTTTCCGTCTGCCATTCCTTCGAGTTGGCTGACGTTGCATGTGACATGCACATTGCGAAGAGATGGATGACGATTGAAACCGTGCATACCCCAGTGACCCGGCATGTACTTGATTCGAGTCATTACACGATGTTTGTTCATACCTGCATTTCCGCGGCCACCGCGCTTACCTGCGCCACGGCCAGCTTTCTTTCCACGACCATGGTATCGGTTTCGACCACGGTGCTTGTTTGCTTTTGTACCCATCATATCACCTCAAATCATTCTTTCAACAAGTGCCTTGATGTCTTCGCCTCGGGAACCGAGTGCGCCACCAACGACGTAGGATCGCTTGATTCCGCCCCATCCTTTTGGTCCTCGAGGAGGATGCAAACGGAAGACGCGCTTCAAGCCTGGAACATCTTTGACAGTTGCCTCATCGGCGACGATTGCCTTTGCAAAGTCTCCAATGGTCTTGTAATCGGTTGCTTCTGCGACGACAGCATCGGTCAAGGGTGCATCACCGCTCATTCTTCCACGCTCGGAGAGCATGGATTCGACAGTAGCAAGGTCAGCCTTACCCCATGTGATGTAATCCTTGGCCTTACGAAGCATACCCACGTATTGATCATTCTCTGGAATGATGACTGCATGGTTTACTTTGGTGAGGTTGAGGTACGACATGGTCTCGCGAATGGATCGCTCGACGCCAACGTTGCTTCGTGCTCTTACTACGATGTAACTCACTTCAATACCCTCCCAGTGTTGATGTGCAAGCGTTGTCGCTGTTCGTTGCTGATACGGGTTGAATTTAACGTTTTGAGTGCGTTGAAGGTTGCAGCAGCGTAATTGATGGTTGTTCGGGTTTGTCCCTTGGTTCGTGAAAGAACGTCGGTTACCCCTGCGAGTTCGAGAACTTTCTTGCCAGTCTCACCAATAACCAGACCTTTTCCTTTCGCAGCAGGCATGAGTGTTACTCGTGTTGATGCAGATCGTCCGTTCACTTTGATTGGGACGGATGTTCCGGGTCCAGCGGATGATTCCCAAGAACCGTTACCACGCTGAACGCTGATCAGATTGAGTTTGGCAGCAACAATGGCTTTCTGAATCGCATTGGATACTTCTTTTGCTTTGGCCATTGCAAGACCGACATAGCCGTTACGGTTTCCGACACATGCCATGACATTGAATCGTACACGTCGACCACTGTCAGTCATTCGTTGAACCATGTTGACGTTGATGATTTCGTCTTCCAACTCAGGGAGAAGAGCATCGACAATTTCGACTTCACGAATCGGAAGTCCACTTGCGAGTGCGTCTTCGTAATTTGTGATAATTCCGGCGTAAACCATGTTTCCTAGACGTGTACGAGGCGTCCAGTTTCGGAGATTGTTAATCGCATCGGATTGGGCATTACGTCGTCTTCGACGTCCACCGGTTTCTTCAGCTTCTTGTGGAGCGTAAGCAAGGATCATACCCGGTGCTTGGTTGATTTCTGGTGTTTCTTCTTCTGTCATCAGTAAGCCCCCTCAATGGATGTTTTGGTTGTTTCAATTGCGCTTGCAACACCTTCGTCGATGTGGACTCCAGTGATTCGCTCATCGCTTGGAAGAATTTCATCGCTGTGCGGAACGTTCAATCCGGCCTCAACCATTCCACGAAGTGCAGCAAAAACACGACCACCCGGTGTGCTTGCAGCAAGTCCTATGTCGAGAACTGCATCTTCATGGCCTGCAGCGATTGCTGCTTTGCCGAGAGCGTATCCTACGAGATAGGATGCAGGAACGGATTTCTTTGACATGTTGTCTGGCCATGAGAATTTCTTGACCAAATCGTTGCCTGTAACATTCAGCGCAACGTTGTCACCTCCAGCAGCCCATGTCACCAACTGGCACGAAGTTCGTGTGTTTGAGATGCGAACGACAGCACGAGGTTGTTCACTTCGTAGCAGACGTAGACGTCGTCGATAATCAGTAAGTCCAGCTTTGCGTCGTCGAAGGACAGAGCGTCGTCGGTTTCCTTGCATCAGTTGTCACCTTCCTTGAGTTCTATACCTTCAAGAGTCATTTGAGACCGAAGGTGGGCAATGGATCGGTATGAGCCACCCTTTGCTTTGAGGTAGTAGCGTCGATATTGCGACGAGGTGATTTCATCATTTTCTCGCAAGTCTTTGAGAGCACGTCGTTGCGAACGAATGGTTCGCATCCAACGATTCTTGCGTGGGTTGCGAGCGTTTGCAGTCCCCGTTCGCTTACCCTGGCCTTTTTGTCGACCTTTACGACGCTGTTCTTGTCGAGTGCGTGCCCGTACTCGGGATGTGCCTTTAATGGCCTTTGCACGAATTAATCCTTCTTCGATGAATTCACGAATATCATCTGCCTGTACAGATGATGCAACCTCATCAATGTAATCAGGGTTGATCCAAACTCGGTTTTCACCGCACTTGAGAATTTTCGCAGCGAGACGCTTTTGGTTGGTTAGTTGCATCAAACATTCCTCCTTCGGTTCAGGATACGAATCCCTAATTCATCAGCACGAGCGTGGATGTTCTCACGCTTTCGGCCACCAACGGTACGTCCGACTCGAGCTGCCTGTGTCTCGGGATCGATCGATTCGAGATCGTTCGTGTTGTGAACCATGATTTCTTGAAAACCACTTGGGTGAAGCCCACGAGCGGCTGCGACCTTGCCGTGTCCAACACGAACAAGTGAGCCTCGATACTTGTAATTTCGACGTTGCTTGCTGTCCATACCGTGTGGAGCACGCCATCCGGATCGTGACAATCGCTTGTAGCGGAACCATTCGGTTCGGCGGAACGAAGGAGTCTTCTTCTTTTGAGCTGCACGTAGAGCAAGCGCTTCTTGCGTCTCTTCGTCGAGTACTGGCTTTTGCTTTGCGACGTGAACTTCATCTTCATCGTCATCCCAGTCATCGTCGTCTTCAAAGAAATCGTCCTCTTCTTCTTCGTCATCGGACGCAGCCTCTGTTTCTTCAACGGGGGGCGCTTCTTCCTCTGCAGCACCTGCGAGGCGCTCGATGAGGTCTGCTTTCTTTCCAGAAACAGGTAATCCTTGCTCTTTGAGCAATTCCTTGAGTTGTGCTACAGTCATACTTTCATATTCTTCTGTCATCCTTCATCACTCCTTGCTGAGACGGTATATTCCGTCTTGGAAGACACGTCGATCTCGCTTCTTGACCGTCGTGCAACGCTCGATGTTTGCTGCAGTTTGGCCAACGAGTTCTTTATCGATTCCTGAAACAGTAATCTCAACTTTGTTTGAGACTTTGACGTCAACGCCAGGAAGAATGTTTGCTGATCGTGGAACTTTCTCACCGAAATAGTTGTTCACAACAAAGTTCTGCCCTTGGACAGCGAGCGTCATTGGAAAGTGAGAGTAGAATGCCTTGAGGTGGTAGGTGAAACCTTGGGTCACACCCTTCACCATGTTGTTCAAGTGAGCATTCCATGTACCTGCCATTGCCTTGTCTTTTCGGCGGGGTAAATCGGTTCGTACCATGAGACCTCCTCCGTCTTGGAGAATATCGACCCTTGAAGACACGAATTCTCGTGAAAGTGATCCGTTTGGTCCAGCAATGGTGACGACGCCATCTTCGCTGATTGTGGCTGTAACGCCTTCAGGGATGGTTACGTTGTGTTCGATTCTGTCGATTTTTACCATGCTTTTCACCTCAGTACACGTAGGCAAGCAGTTTGCCGCCGATGCGGGCGTCTTTCGCATCGTAGTGGTTCATGACGCCGGAATTGGTCGTCAGAATAAGGAGACCAAAGTCCTGTGCAGGGAGATATCGTGTCTCCCACTTTTCGAATTCTTGTCGGCGAACACTGTGTCGTGGTTTTACAGTACCGCATCGGTTGATGGTTCCGCGTAGCTGAACGACAAAAGCATCTCCTCGGCCGTTTTCCACACGTGAGTACTCTCCGATGTATCCGGAAGTCTGCATAATGTTGAGAACGTTTCCGAGTAACTTGGATGCAGGCGTCAATTGGACGTCGAATCGACCAGCTTGCTCTGCGTTGTAAATCTTGACGAGTGCGTCGTTTAATGGATCAAATTGCATTCATAATCACCTCAGTTCATCTTTTTGAAGCCTATCTCAGGGCCAACATCTCGGAAGCATTGACGGCACAAGCGTAGCCCATGTCGTCGAATCATCCCTCGACGTCGTCCGCATCGGCGACATCCAATTGTTCGTCCCATGTATTCTCCATGATCTCTTGCCATTTTCATTCCTCCATGATTTTAATTCCAAAGTTCGACTTGAACCACTCCATCGACTCATCCCGTGAGACGCCGTGGCTCTTGCCCACCTTGCTCTTTGCCTTTCTTCGGCGGCTTATTCGGTGGCCTGGTCGTTCGAGAACGACGTTGATGTCCATTCCGTAAATTCCGATGTCTGGATCGTACTTTTGCTCGGGGAAATCTGTGTAATCACGGACTCCAAAGGAAAGATTTCCTTGGGCGTCAAAGTTCCAGCTTGGAATGGTGTTGTCTCGGACCCAGAAGGCGTTGGTCAGGAATTCCTTGATGGAAGCCTGATTTCGCATGGTTGACCGGCAACCGATTGGGGCACCTTCACGAACTTTCAGGTCACGGTTTTGGATTTTTCCGAGTGTTCGTTGAGGACGTACACCGGTAACCATCTCGAGAACGTTCTCTGCGTTGACGAGTCGATCGCCACCTTCGCCAACACCGATGTTGACGCAAACCTTTGTGATTCGAGGTACGCTCATTGGATTAACTGTCTCACTCATGCCTTCACCTCCATGACTGGGATGCTTGCATCACCAACTGCGAAAACGTTGACTTCGGTTGTACCGAATTTGTCAAATGCGACTTCGTTGGGCATGCTGGATCGCTTGACAATGCGCTCCTTCATCGAAGCCATTTCGCCAACGTGGGTACCTCCGATGAGGTAACATCGCACGCCCTCGGCGAATGGAATGTGCTCAAGCACGCTTTGATCTGGAAGGGAAATTTTGATTGAGTCTCCCGTGCTGTATTCTTTTGCATCCTCAACAAGCATGTTTCGACCATCGTGGAGATTGATCTGGGTCTTACCACCCTTGATTGTGGTCTTGCCTTCGATTCGAACAATTTTCCACGCTGCTTCTTCAGCTGAAATCTTGACATATCGAAGACGACCGTTTGCGTCGAGCATGCATCGGAAGTGCTCATCACCAAGTGAGAGAACATCCATGAGGCCGACTCCTCGGCGGGGGTCTTTGCAGACGCGACCATCAACCTTCACCCACTCATTGTGA
>DAPT01000020.1 GCA_002502215.1 Euryarchaeota archaeon UBA124 | reverse complement strand
GTTCGAATCCTGCCCCCGGCACCATACCTTCACAGATCTTCGAGTTCTTCTTGTGCATCGCTTGTCAACGACTGGAACACCAGACTTTCTGGGAATTCAATAGCGATAAGCGCACGGATAGCATAGGATTCAACAACCTCGCTCGGAGGTTCGGCTATTTTCACTCGACCGTTTGTCAAGGTAATCTTCGCACCCGGTTTCGGAGCATCTGCTTTTGCTGGTAGCCATATGCCGACACTTCCCAAAGAGGGGTGTTGAGCGAGGATGAGTTGTTCCTCTGAGGCATCTCCAACGACGCTGGATATGTACAGGGGACGTTCATCGTTGAGTACGAGGTTGGCATCTTGCCAATCGTTTGAGAAAACCAATTCGATTGCGTCTTCCTGTCGCTTGCTGATTTCCTCAACAACGTCTTCAACTTGCTTTTCTTGGGCATCGGTCTGTTGATGAATTTGGTCAAGAACCTGACGCAACCCGTCGATTTCATTGTCATTGTCTTGCATGGCTCGATGTGCGAGAAGGATAAGCTCACCAAGTTCTTCACTCATCTTTTCTTTGGAGGAAACGCATTCAAGCGCTTCATCGAACAATTCGATTGCAAAGTCTGGACGGTTTAATGCCAGGAAGGATTCACCCAGTTCGGTCAATGCTTGTGATGCCATTGCAAGGTCTGCATGAACCATTGATTGCGCATGGTTCATTGCCTCCTCTTGTGATGCCCCAGCCATGTATTGAGCCATTGCCTGAACGATGTGTTGCTTGAGTTTCATTGACGAGTTCAGCGTTCCGAGGCCAAGCGATGAAGCCGATAGCCGGATGGCTTTCTCAAACTTGTTGGTTGAGAGGGCGAGAACAGCAAGCCGAGCAAGAATACGTGCTTCAATTAAATCTTCATCGACGTGTGTCGCTTGAAACAGTGCAGTTGAAAGATGGAGGTGTGAGCCAACCGCATCGCCTTTCATTCGCTTCATTATTGCAAGTGCCATCTCGGCTCGAACAAGAATGCGTGAGTGAAACCGATGGGCTACATCGACGAGTTCACGGTTCAACGGTGCAAGATCGATTCCGGCATTCTCCAAGCAATCCGCAATCAATGCCTGTGTCTCAAGGATGATTTCGTCCAGCGATTCCTCCGAAAGTTTCAGTTTCAATTGCGCTACATGATCCTCCAACCGCATCATCGTTTCACAGCTAGCGCGCAAGGGTGTCAACTTCTTCCTTAGGCTCGTTTTGATATCCTCGCCGTTGAGCATTCGCTGAAGTTCACTGAGTAGGTTTACCTTTGATTCACCGCCTGATTGACCCTTTGCTTTTACTGGCTTTGTTGAGGCACTCGTGAGGAGAGAATCAACCATCCAGGTGATCTTGGCTTGTACGTCGTATTCGTTTCTTCGGCTGATTGCATACTGCATTTCTGCGGCGCGAATTCGGCGACCTAGTCGCCGTAATTCTGATGCAGGTTTCCCCTTTGCCTTCGCTGATAGACGTTCAAAGAAGGTCGATGGAGGGCAAACCTCACTTGCAAGTTGATGCTCTTCAGTCGCCTTTGCCATTTTGAAATCGTCCGTTACGAGGACAACATGATGACCGTCTCGCTGCATGTCGTGTGCTAAGACCATGAGCGAGAGGTCAACGTCTTGTGGAGATGCTCGCTCACCGATTTTTGATCCAAGCCCTCGAATCTGGTCGTCCGAAACTTCATGGGTCGTTAACAACGGTTTGATGTGGCTCAACAAATTCGGCTTTTGTTTCCATCGTTGGTAGCGAACGTTTCGAATTTCACCGTGTACACCTTTAGTAACGTGCATCGTTTTCAGGACCGATTCCAAATCGTTGAGAATGGATGTTGAGGCCATTCCACCCATGTGGATGAAACAATTGGAATCGACAACATAGGTGACCATATGCCTACGAATTCAACGTAAGTCATAGTTGTTGAGCAGAATGCACCGCCAAAACTGCATCGACAAGCGGTGCGATGGTTGCGCTGTTTGGATACGGGGAAACCACATCTGCAGCGTCACGAACATCGGCAAACGGTGTGCCAACCGAGACTGACCAACCTGACATAGCAAACATCGACAAATCGTTTGGAGCATCACCAACCGACAACAAGTCGGAGGACTGCATGCCCATTCGTTCCAGAATTAATTCGAGCCCACTTCCTTTGGAAAGGTGGGGTTCCATCAAATGGATTGCGAAACCGGTTCGAACGACGTCGAGATTTGACCAATCGCTGGCTTCGATCGACTTCGTGATAAGTTCAAGGTTCTCATCTTTGAACAGGCACCATTCACTTTCCCTCCAGGCATTGGTTTGAATCCCATTTGAATCAATTTCAGGGTGTTGGGATTCAAGCCATATTGCAGCATTCTTTGCTTCAACTCCAGAAGCGCGAATGTGAGGTTCATCCCAATCTGGATGCCATATAACGCCACCGTTCTCGCAACACATTGGCCCGCTTAATCCGATGAAGCGCCACAATCCGTAGGTGATGGCACGAACGTTTCCTGTTGCGAGAATAACTGGAATGCCCGCATCCTCCAATCGTCGCAATGCTTCTACTGCATGCATATCCAATCGCTTGTTTTCGTCGGTGAGCGTACCATCAATGTCGAAGGCGACGACACGCGGACACCACCCCGGCGGAAGCCATTCCATGTCTAAACCAAACGCTCCTGTTTCAAGAAGATTCTCTCCGACTGTTAAATCGAGGCAGCATAGTCTTAATGAAACAGGAATGAAACGACAACGTCATGGGAGAAGACGGGGAAGAGGCGTTTTTCTCGCTTGAGGACGACGAAGCTCAGGCCAGCGTCGAAGAAGCGCCATCCAGTACTGCTGCATCGACTGATGTTATCGAGGACGTTGTTGTGCTCGACACAGAAATCATTTCACAAGCTACTGGCTGTTACACCGTTGAGTGGCAACTTATCGGCATGGATTGTCCGGATTGCGCTGGAAAAGCAATGACTGCTCTTAGAAGGTTTCCACAAGTAAGGGCTCCAAATGTTTCAGCGACCCGTGGTGATGTTAAACTCCAACTCGATTTAGAACGAGGCTCGCTGTCTCAGGTTTCAAGTGCGCTGCGATCACTTGGGCATGCTCCAGATACTGAACACCACCACCTCAAAGGCGTCAAAGCGGAGAGTGTAGCAAAACGGAACAGCACAACACTTCGAGACCTGAAGCGCCTGTTTTGCCTTCAACCAGGAATTCTCGATGCTGAAATCGAAAAAGATGGACGCATTCTTCTTCAGATGGTGAGCAGTGCTGACAAGGAACTGCTCAAGAAACGCGATGAGGCAATCGCTGTTGTCTGTGGTTCTGAGCCGGAATATGTTGCGGCGATTTCCAATCGTCTTCGCCCCGATCAAATGCGTCTTCTCGGTGCTGCATTTGCTGTACCGATTCTTTTTACTCTCTTTGCGCTGGAAATCTTCGGTATTGAGGGCTGGATTCCCGCACTTATTGCCATTCCAGGAATTCTTGCATCCAGCTATCAAATGTTCAAACAGGCACTGGCCAGCATGATTTCCTTGCAGCTCGGGTTCCAGGTTCTCACAAGCCTCGCAGTCATTGGTGCATGTGGCCTCATGATGTGGGAAGAAGCTCTCATTGTTTCCATCCTCGTTGCCGTGACCGTGCACCTTGAGGGTGATGCATTGATGAAAGCAAGAGAAGCCATGCAAGGTGGACTGGACCGACTTCCAAGAGTGGCTCGTAAAGTACATCGTTACACTCCAGGTTTTACG
>DAPT01000078.1:973-3320 GCA_002502215.1 Euryarchaeota archaeon UBA124 | reverse complement strand
TCGATCTTGACGATGCACATCAACGAATTCTCGCAGAGCATCTCCATTCGAAAGTAAACGATCCCCCATTTGACAACTCTGCCATGGATGGGTTTGCTGTTCGATTCGAAGACACGAAAGCAACCCCATCAACCCTCGACATCATCGCCATTTCTCAAGCAGCTGCGGGCGATGAAACTCTCTCAATAGAATCGGGACAGGCAGTTCGGATTATGACAGGTGCCCCTGTCCCTATAGGTGCGGATGCAATTATCCCGATTGAGGCATGTTCCATAGAAGGTGAAAAGGTAACACTTCAACAACCTTCCAAACCCCATTTCATACGAAAATGCGGTGAAAACATCGCAAAAAATGCAGTTGGACTCAAAAAAGGCACCTTTCTAACTCCACAGTCGATATCCATGTGTGCTACAATGGGGCACGCGACTGTACCTGTCGTTCAGAAATTAAGAATCGGAATAATCTCAACGGGCGATGAGCTCAAACCACCAGGGCAAACTCTCTCTTATGGCGAAATCTATGAATCAAACTCTTACGGGTTGGCGGGCCTTGTGAAAATGCTTGGTCATGTTCCTGTACGCTATGAAGCGGTACATGATTCGATGGATGCATTACGGGATCAATTCGATATTGCTGCGAGTGAATGCGATTTGTTCCTGACGTCAGGGGGCGTTTCAATGGGAGAGTGGGATTTCGTTCGAAAGCTTATGGAAACGGAAGGCGACATCGTTTTTTGGAGAGTAAAGATACGTCCGGGTTCACCACCACTGTTTGGACATTGGAAAGGAACGCCAATGTTCGGATTGCCGGGCAATCCAGTGAGCAGTCACGTGGTGTTTCGTATGCTGGTTGTTCCGTATTTGAGAGAGTGTGTTGGATGCTCCTATCCTGTCGACCAAATTGTGCATGCACGGCTTCAAACAAGCGTCCGATCAACAAAGGATTGTCTCACTTTACGACGAGTAACACTCAAATCAACCATCGATGGGTTCGTTGCAGATCAACCTAAACATCAAGGTTCAGGAAACATCGATAGCCTCTCTTCTGCAGATGGCCTAACGCTTCTCCAACCAGGACAGTCAGGAGATGCTGGAGAACTCATTGAAGTTCTTCTCTTATGAGGGAATGCCATGAAAAGGAAGGTAGAACAGGAAACACCCCTTCTTGACGTTTTGAAAATTATGCAACCACAAGCTAGCACAAACGTTCTCAGAAAAATGCTAACGAATCGAAGAATCACCGTTGAAGAGAAAATCATCCACCGAGCGAAGCATATTGTTCTCGTTGGTGAGACGGTAGAAATCCGCCCCAAACCGAAGATTTCGATTGAAGAAACAAGACAAATTAGTGCAGACACACATTCCTTGGACATCATTTTTGAGGATGATGCAATCCTTGTCGTCGAAAAACCAGCGGGGTTACTTTCTGTAGCCACAGATCGGCTAGAGGTCGACACACTTCACAATCGATGCGTGGAGTACTGCAGGGAATTGAAAAAGAACGGTTGGTGCTTCATCGTTCATCGTTTAGATAAAGCAACATCGGGCCTCATGGTCTTCGCAAAAACAGAGGATGTGAAACGTGATCTACAGGAACAATTTGCACAACGACTCGTCCATCGCCATTACGTTGCTCTTGTCGAAGGTGTTGCGGAATCTGGGCATGCGGCTCATCATCTTGTTGAAGACAAAAATTTACGGGTCTTTGTTTCGGATAAAAAAACCAAAACAAGCAAACACGCAGTTACCACTTGGGACCTTCTCGAGAAAGGCGATGATGCAACACTTCTCAGTGTGGTCATCGAAACCGGTCGCAGGCATCAAATCCGCGTGGCGATGGCGGAAAACGGAACCCCTGTTATTGGCGACACAATGCATGGTGCAACGACGAATCTCCATGGAAGGATTTGTTTGCATGCGGTTGCACTTGAATTCCTCCATCCACTTACAGATGACCCCATTCGTTTTGAGTCTGATTTTGATCCTGCTTGGAGGCACGGATTGAAGAACCCTTGACGACACGGTAAGTTCGTTCATATGGCAGTAAATCAGGACTGGATATCTGTTCGCGGGGCGCGAACACACAATCTCCAGGACATTGATGTCAAATTACCACGAGGACAATTCGTTGTAATTTCAGGTGTCTCAGGTTCAGGCAAATCGAGCTTGGCCTTTGACACATTGTATGCAGAAGGACAGCGTAGGTACGTTGAATCCTTGTCCTCCTATGCCCGACAATTCATCGGGCAGATGAAAAAAGCCGATTGTGATGGAATCGAAGGCCTCTCACCAGCAATTTCAATTGATCAGAAACAAGGATCCCACAACCCTCGGTCAACTGTAGCCAC
>DAPT01000078.1:0-586 GCA_002502215.1 Euryarchaeota archaeon UBA124 | reverse complement strand
CCGGAGTGCGGTAAAGAGGTTGCACGCAGAACAGTCCAGGAAATTGTTGACGATGTTCTATGGAACTTTGAGCAACACACCATCGCAATATGGAGCCCAGTCGTGCGTGCAAGAAAAGGAACGCATGCTGAATTGTTCAAGCAATTTGTCGAGCAGGGATACATGAGCGGACGTGTAAATGGGCACGATGCAGATTTTGAAAAACCTCCAACATTGGACAAAAACTTCCGCCACGATATCGATGTACGGATCGATAGATTTCTCCTCTCAAAAGACCGTCGCCATCGGACGACTGAAGCGGTCGAAAATGCCCTGAAATTGGGCGGCGGTGCACTTGCTGTGACAAGTTTACGCATTCCCAAGAAAACACTCGATGCAGAGGGCATGACGCGCCCCGAACATCCTGAGGACACGACCATCTCTTGGTCAGAGGACTTCGCTTGCCCGGAGCACGGAGCCTTCATGCCTGAATTATCACCACGTGTGTTCTCATTCAACTCACCCCTTGGAGCCTGCCCAGAATGCCAAGGTCTTGGTATACAGCGGCAATTCAACCCCGATCTAATCATTGATGACACCCTCACCG
>DAPT01000022.1 GCA_002502215.1 Euryarchaeota archaeon UBA124 | reverse complement strand
ACCAATCGATTCCAGAGACGACATCTTCCTCATAGCCAGAACCGTTTTCGAGCAACGACTTTGCGACGTAGAGATTGACGTTCTTGGCAACACCATTGATCCAGCCATTTGCGACCAATATCCCAGCCATGCTGGTTCCGTGTCCGTTGTCGTCGTAGGGATTGGATTTACCTTGGACAACATCGATCCATCCTGCAACATCAAAACCCTCGAGATCGGGGTGATTCAGCTCCATTCCGGTGTCAACGATGCAAACATTGACTCCTTCCCCGGAGTATTCACTTGGTACGTTGATGAGACTTCTGTAAGCTCGTTCTGATTCAACCAATTCATCGCTTGGCCTTACAAACGTCAGACCTTCGCCTGCGATGATGTTGTAAACAAATCCAGCAACAAGGACAAGCAAAGCAGCCATTGCTACACTTACGATTCGTCGCACGATGAGGAGATCTTTCTCCAGTTGAGGATTTAATGGTGCAACTTCTTGCGAAGAACCATTTGTTTCCTTCATGAACAGACCTCATTGAAATGCTTCTACGGCTTCGGAGAAGGTATCAACAAATCGCTTAACATCCTCGTCAGTGTTGTAAAAATAGGCGGATGCTCGTAGCGAGCCATTGTATCCTCTGCTGTTAAACCATGAGTGGACACAATGCTGCCCAGATCGGACCATCACACCAGATACCTCGTCAAGAAGAAGCGCAATGTCATGTGCTGGAAGCTTTTCATCAAGAAGCAGCGAACAGATACCTCCTCGTTGCGATGCGTCTTCTGGTCCTATAATGGAAATACCATCCAAGTCTTTGACGCCGTTTGACATAATACGGTTTAATCGGACCTCATGCTCGTGAACTTGTTGCATGTCCAACTGTGAGAGGTAGTCAATTGCAGCCCCAGTTGCCATCATTCCAGCGAAATGGCCAAGTCCACCTTCAAATTTTGAGGGGGATTGTGCCCATTCAACGCTGTCATAGTGTGAGGTTTTCACGGTCTGTCCACCGGATTGAATTGATCGCATGTTGTTGAGCAGTTCTTCTTTACCCCACAACCCTCCCATCCCAGATGGGCCCAGCATTTTGTGAATCGAAAATGCAAAGAAATCGATGCCCAGTTCTTGAACATCTACCGGCATGTGCGGAGCTGATTGGGCACCGTCAACGCAAACCAATGCATCAAAATCTTTTGCAATTTTGGTGATTTCTCGAATAGGGCTTTGGATACCATCCAGATTCCCTACTTGGCTGATTGATACCATGCGGAGTTTTGATCCAGCTTCAGAGCACATGCTTTCAAAGGCTTCTAAATCGAACGTGTTGTCTGGATTTGACGGGACAACCCGGTGGTCAACACCTTGTTCCTCTTCGAGTTGCAACCAAGGCACTAAGTTCGAATTGTGTTCTCGATCGGTCGTCAAAACAATGTCATCTTTTTCCCAAGAAAGACCCTTTGCCACTTGGTTCAAACTGTGTGTAGCGTTGCGTGTGAAGACAATTTCATCGACAGATGGAGCATTGAAGAATCCAGAAAGTGTTCTTCGAGATTGTACGATTGTTCTGGAAACTGTGGTCCCATAGCGATGCACAGATCGACCGCCACAACCCGGCGTTTTTGTGTAGTAATCTGATATGGCGTTGATGACGGATTGTGGTCGCAAGGTGACACAGGCATTGTCCAGGTAAGCAACTGGGTGTTCCTCGCATAGTGCAGGGAAATCGTCTCGAAGTTTCTTCAAATCCATCACCATGCCTCCTCATCAGGTGATACTTCGACGAGGTCTGCCTTGCTCATCAAGTCTTCTTCTGCGGTTACAGCCGCTTTGGTGCGAACACGGGTTTCGTTACCAAGCATTTTCTGCGGGAACCAAATCGTCCACACCATGAGTGGGATGGTAATAATCGAGAACAATAAGTGGAGAACAAGCGCCCATGTGCGAGACCCTGTTCGCTCTGCGATGTAATGCGCTCCTGTCCAAGCACTCAGCAATGCACCAGCAGTCCATGTTAAGCAAACAAACGTCCATCCGGACAGTGAGTGTTCTCGCATTGAGGCCTCCATGACTCGTACATCTTCGTGGATGTGATGTGTCTCAACATGAAGATCCCGGGTTTCTCGAACGGCTTTGATGAAGAAATACAAGAAGAAAATACAGACGAGTGTGATGAGGAAACCGCCCATCATATCCGAAAGTGAGAAGGAAAGTGGGAAGTCTTTGTTGTTTGAATGAAAGTAAACTTGAGCAATCCCCAAACCCCCCCATATCAACAGTAGGGTAACAGTGTGTGTGCGCATAATTGGGAACAATTGCAGCATAGAAAACAGGAACCATGCCCAACATACAACCGACAAGACCATCTGGAAGTAAGCGGTACTTCCAGCAACTTGGAGGCCCTCTAATCCAGCTATTTTCGCATTACCGCCATCAAATATATCTCCGTTAAGTGCCCCGAGGAGAACTGCAAAAATCGCAGAGGCAACAGCGACTGTGTACTGGGTATTCCAATCCAAACGGAAAAGCTTCCATTGGAAGAGGAGCTCGTTACGAATTTGGGAAATTATTGGATGCACATCAATGATCCATGGTTTTATTTGAACGTCACCAAGTCGGAACGGGAGTGCATCTTGTGATGCGTCCTCAATTCCTCCCAAGAATGGGGTTGATTCGCCACCGTCCATGACCCTCCGTAACAGTCCCCCTTTGAGGTTCTTGCGTTGCAACCTTGAGAGGCGTGAGCGTTAAACGCTGATGATGGTTGGGACCGAATGCGAGCCGAGATCGCATAGCCTGGTAGTGCGCGCGACTGGAAATCGCGTGGGCCTGTCCCTCGGGAGTTCAAATCTCTCTCTCGGCGCCATTTCACCTTGAGGACGCTCGTTTCAACAAGACGCGAAGCGGTTATATCGAAATGCTTGGTGGCAAGGACGCCGCCACCGTGGCTTAGTGGTATAGCACCTCATTGGTAATGAGGAGGTCGCGAGTTCGATCCTCGCCGGTGGCTCCATCCACAAATCGTGGAATAGTGCAAAGTTACTCAACAAACATTAAGTGTTGTCGTAGTTTATTTTCAACTGAAGAAGGCAACTTCTTTGGATGGGATGAACATGAGCAACACTACTGAAAAGAAGACCGACACTCGGGCGAGAATCAAAGAATTACAAATACAAGTTGATGACTTGAAAGAACTGGTTAACACACTTCTTTCTGTCATCGTCGAAGAACCCGATGGGGTTCATACAGGATCTGCACCGACCAACGGGCATCCTCTTGCGAACACATGCATGTGATTAGCCTTTGATCACGGCCATAGGCTCTAGCCGAAGTACGGGTCGAGCTAGATTCGCAATTGCGGTATTCTGAATGACTCTGTCCACATCCTTGTATGCTTCAGGGGCTTCCTCTGAAAGAATGTTCTTTGTCGCTGCTTGTACAATGATTCCCTTATCTCGGAGTTCTTTTTCCTTGGCTTCGGAATTGATTTTCCTTCTCGCTGCAGAACGCGACAAAGCCCTTCCTGCACCATGACAGGCGCTACCAAACGCCTGATTTTGTTCGGTCTGAGGGCCAGCCATTAACCAAGACCCCCTCCCCATATCTCCTGGAACAACGACAGGTTGCCCCGTCTGAGCGAAGGTTGCGTGCAAATCAGGCTGCGTTCCACTGAATGCCCTTGTCGCTCCTTTTCTATGAACTGCACATGTACAATTTTTTCCGTGGATGACGTGTTCTTCGATTTTTGCTATGTTATGGGATACATCGTACAATGTGGACAACTCAATTTCTTCACCTAATTCAGCTTTCAAACCCTTGAACAATCGATCTGTAAGGACGGCTCGATTTGTGAATGCATAATTTGCGGCAGTCTTCATATCGTTGAGGTAAGCCTGCCCTTGCTTGGAATTAATCGGAGCGGAGGCGAGTTGCCGATCAGGTAATTCATAACCCCATTCATCATCAACCCAAAAGTTTCCACGTTGCTTTAGTCGAAGTTCGAGTTGATGGATGTGATCACTGCATACTTGATGACCGAGTCCTCGAGAACCCGAATGTATCATTGCAACAACTTGATTCTCCGAAAGATTCCATTTCTTTGCTGTTTCTGCATCAACAATCTCAGAAACTCGTTGCAATTCAAGAAAGTGATTTCCACTTCCCAGTGTTCCAAGAGCTCTCATCCCGCGTTGTTTCGCACGTAGGCTGATGGTTAACTCATCAACATCAAAACAACCTTCGGATTCAATCGTTCCCGTGACGTGATGTTGATCGACATCAATCGATTCCAATTCGTTGAGACCACCTCGAAGAATTGTGTTGAGTTTGGATTCCGTCATTTCAATGCCACCTTTTCCAGAACCACCAGCCGGTATACGTCCGTTGAGGCGTCGTGCTAACTTTTCCAAATTTGGTATATCCCTAGCCTCGATGTTGAGGGCAACTGCTCGCACACCACAGTTGATGTCAAAACCAACTGCTCCTGGTGAAATCGCTCCACCTTGGTCGCCGTGTTCAATGTCCGTGGCAACAACACCGCCGATGGGTAATCCGTAACCATAGTGCCAATCCGCCATCCCCCAAGCGGTCCCAACAATTCCCGGTAACTCGGTAGCATTCATCAATTGAATAGGGCCACGACCGTCTTGATAATTTTCAATTTCCTCCATCGTGGATACGATGGCTGCATCAACCTTCATCCGGTCATGAGCTTTGATACGGACAACACCTGGCGAGGACAAGTCCACGTGTTTGGTCCATTCGGCGGCCATGGTTGTCGTTCAGCATCTTTCATTTGATGATTTCCACTTTTCCACGATATTGAGAGGGAGCATTGAAAGGATTGAGGACTACCCGCAAACTGGAGGCGTTGGTTTGAGTCTACCATCGATTGACCTGGAAGTATTCCATGACAATGGTTACAAACGACGTCAATGCAAAATCACCGACTTGTGGTTTTGGACATGCGATGACCAAAGGACAACGTGCGGTGACACGCATGAAGACGAATACACCTTTATTGGAAAACCACTCATCGGCGGCTTCGAACAACGTGGAAAGTCCCTGAAAGATTCGATGCGCGAAGCATTCTTGTCGTTTTTTGAGACACATGAACATCATCGTGTTGCTCCCTATCCTGTCCTCGCTCGTTGGCGAGATGATATTCATCTTACCATCGCATCCATCGCTGATTTTCAGCCACACGTTACTTCTGGTCAAGTTGCACCTCCAGCCAATCCTCTTACCATCTCTCAACCGTGCATCCGCTTAACTGACGTCGATGCTGTTGGCCGTTCTGGGCGTCACTTGACAACCTTTGAGATGATGGCGCACCACGTTTTCAATCGTCCAGATGAAGGAGAGATGTACTATTGGATGGAGGAATGTGTTGCCTATTGTCACATGATGTTGACCAAGACGTTTGGAATATCAGACAAGGAAATCACA
>DAPT01000023.1 GCA_002502215.1 Euryarchaeota archaeon UBA124 | reverse complement strand
GGAATATCAGACAAGGAAATCACATACGTGGAAAATCCTTGGAGCGGTGGGGGAAATGCAGGACCAGCTGTTGAAGTAATCGTTGGTGGTTTGGAACTCGCAACCCTTGTGTTCATGAATCTTGAGGAGTCAGAAGACGGCGATATTGAACTCAAGGGTGATCGCTACAAAGAGATGCCACTGCAGATTATCGACACGGGATATGGATTGGAACGATTCTGCTGGGCTGCTGCAGGGACACCAACAATTTACGAAGCAATCTATCCAGAAACAGTTGAATGGCTCAAAACAATCTCAGGTTTTTCCGATGTCGCCGCAAAACTGGCAGGTTTGGACCTCGACAACCTTCTCGGTGAGATGAGCCGTTTGAACGGCATCATGAACATTGAACCAGGGGTCGATGGCGAGCAGCTGTCGCAATTGTTCATCACAAGATTAGCGGAGCGAGGTGTTGAACTCACACAGGAACAATTCATGGCCGTTACCGAACCATTGTCTAGAATTTACGCGATCCCAGATCATTTGCATGCACTCACACACATGCTGGGCGATGGTCTTGTGCCCTCCAACGCGAAGGCAGGTTATCTTGCGAGAATGCTTGCTCGACGAATTCTCCGTATGCGTGATGATTTGGGAGTAGACCTATCGTTATCGGAATTGATCAACCATCACTTGGACGTCAACATGGACGGACACGATATGAAACAGACCAGAGATGGATTGCTCACGATTATGAATCTCGAGGAGGAGCGATACACAGAGGTGCTTCGAAAGGGAACGAACCTGATCAACCAGTCTTTGAAATCCATTGAGAAGGAGTCGGTGGAACTTCCGGACGAACTGCTTTTCCAGTTGAACGACTCCCACGGCCTTCCGCCCGATATGGTGATTAACATGGCCAAAACAAGTGGTTGGGAAAAGTTGCGATTACGAACCGGTTTCTCCGCAGAAATGGCAGAAAGACATGCCAAGATTGCGAAAGCGGCTGCAGCAACAACGCAGCAAACCTCACTGGTCGATGACCTACCCTCCTTCCCTGATACCGTCCCATTGTATTACAACGACGTTCAACAGAGAAGCTTCGACGCCAGTGTGCTTGCATCAATCCCTTTACTGGAAGGGGCAGGACCTGATGGTGCTACGCATGCCATTGTCCTTTCAGAATCCTGCTTTTATCCAGAAGGTGGTGGTCAAGAAGGCGATTACGGTTCCCTTACTACCGATGGGACTTCTCGTTTGGTGTTGGACACGCAAAAAGAAGGTGGGTTGATTCTCCATCTTTGCGACGGTTCTCTTGAAATTGGAGATCTCGTCCATGGTTCCATCGACTGGCGGAGAAGGAAGCAGTTGATGGACCATCACACGGCTGTCCACATCGTTGGAGGAGCGGCTCGACGAATTCTTGGACCCCACATCTATCAGGCAGGTGCAAACAAATCAACCGAACTCGCTCGTCTCGATATCACACACTATCGTCGTCTCTCTCGAGAGGATCTTGACGCCATTGAGATTCTTGCAAATGAGGTTCTTGGTCAAGTATCTCGGACGGAGAAAACGGTTCTCCCACGACATGAAGCCGACAAAAAACATGGCTTTGATTTGTATCAAGGTGGGGCTCCAAAAGGAAACGAGATCAGAGTACTTCGAATATCCGATCATGATGTACAAGCTTGTGGAGGTACGCACCACGATGAGCCAGGACAAATTGGTTCCATTCGAGTTGTCCGTTCGACTGCGGTTCAAGATGGCGTCGAACGTTTGCACATTGTAGCAGGAGAATCAGCACTGCAATTTGCTCGTGAACAGGATGAATTGCTTCGAGCCACATCTCAGACATTTGCGGTTTCTACGGATGATTTACCAAAAACTGCTGAACGATTCTTTTCAGAATGGAAGGAACAGCGCAAGAGAATAGAGCAACTTGAGGCCGAAATCGTACGACTACGAACCTCTGGTGGAGGCAACGATATGACAACAATTGACGGAGTTCGAGTTGTCATTATGGAGGTTGAAGGAAATCTCAAACAACTCACCTCTATGTTGCAAGAGTTAACGCGCGACGTTGAGACGCCTACGTTGGCAGTACTGGGCTCCAGAGAGGGTGGAGGGAAGCTTATGGTTGCGACCACCGAGAGCACGATGGCTTCTGAACGATACAATGCGGTCGATATACTCCGTGCCATTATCCCACACATCAAGGGCGGAGGTGGTGGACGACCAACCATGGCACAAGGTGGAGGGTCTGATGCAAGTGGCCTCGACGAGGCCTTGTCAGCAGCCAAAGAATTGCTTCAATCCTGAAGCGATTCCAAAGCAATCCGATCAAATTCAGAAGCTGCATTGTCAATGGCTTCCTCAAGTGAGAACCACGATGCATCGGCGATTTCTCCTTCCTTGAGTTTCAATTCATCGATTGAACCGTTCCACCTGCCGCAATATGTGAAACTCATGAATGATACGCCGTCTCGGTAAAATGTGCGTTGCGTGATGACCGGTTCCCGATTTTCAAGTTCGATTTCAATACCAAGTTCTTCTTGGGTCTCGCGCACGCAGCCTTCCGCAGGTTCTTCGCTGTGATTCATATAACCTCCGGGCAAGCCCCAATAACCCTTGAAAAATCCTCTTTCAACTTTCGCCATCAAGATTTGATTGCTGGCATTGCGAATCATTACTTTGGAAACAAGTCGGTGAATGGATCGGTAAACTGCCTCACGAGCCAGAGGGTGGACTGCATTGTCGGAAACGACTTTGTCTTTCCATGTCCAGTGTTCAGGCCAATCGATTAACGGGTTGCCATGAACGATTGTGTATTTTTCATTACCAAAACGGACGTCCGTTTGGCGCTCCTCTTGCCAAGGGATATCCATTCGCTGAAGTTCCTCAATCTTCGGAAAACGGATGGAATGCTCGATACTCTGCCGCCCCATTATGCAATCTTGTGGACCTTGACCGTTCTCATCAACCAACAGAAGTTTGCCATCATGCTCGAGGTAGACCACTATTGAGGGGTGCATGAGCAGGGCTAAATTCAATCCCTCATGAAGGCTCGTCTTCGCTAGCATGAATTGAAGTAGGTCCTTATCCTCGTCTTAACATGGAAGTCGAAGACATTCGTCCAGAAGGTTGGGCATGCACATATCTCATCTCAAATGAAGGCAAGGCTGTACTCATCGACCCGGTATGGGACTACATCGATCATTACCGTAAAATCCTCGAGGAGCGAGGTCTTGAATTGGCTGCATGCATGGCCACTCATACCCATGCAGACCACATTACGGCATGCTTTTCTCTATCAAAACAAAACAACATCCCGTTCTACATGTGGAAAGACACAGCGTCACTCGGGGTTACTGACTACGTTGATGAATCCACAAAACTGACCATCGCAGGTGTTGAGTATGCATTCCGTCACGTTCCTGGCCATACGCAAGATTCCGTCATCATCGAGATTGATGGCCACATCTTCACAGGAGATTTCTTGTTCAATGGAAATGCCGGAGTAGGACGTGATGATTTGCCGAGTGGACGCTTGCTTGAGCATTGGAATTCTATACAATCTTTGACTCCTTTGCCTGATGAAGTCTTGGTTTGCAGCGGCCATGAACCTCCCGGAACTGAATTGCAAAGTTTAGGGTGGAATCGAATGCATAATCCAATTCTTGCAATGAATTCATACAATGAATTCGAACAATGGCAAAAGAAAACAGCGGAAAAACTCGGCTCGGTTTCAAAAATAAAAACTGCATTACCAGCGAACTTATTTGCTGAAGTACCTGAAGAGATTCCTTGGCTCTCACAGTAAGTGCAAACACATTTGAAGTGGCTTCATGTGGTTGGATTATGTCCAAATTGCAGCGTGATAAAATTCGTACGGTTTTTTTCCTTCAATTTGTGTTTTTAATTTCGCTATCATCGCCTATGGTTCAAGGAACAAATCCGTACGGGGATCTCGAAAAAATGGACGATGCGCTCGAACATGCACTGCAATCTGTCGGAGATTTGGATGAATCCTTTGAGGTCATATTTCAACTCCAATCACCTGTTTCAAACGAGGATTTGAATCATTTCAAAGATCTCGGAGCAGTCCACCTCAACGATGCAAAACTCATCAATGGAGGGCTTCTTGAGGCGACGTCCGATGTCATCCGTCAACTTTCAAACTGGGAGCGTATCAAGTATCTCGAACTCAATCGTGAGTTGGACTTCTTCTATTTGCCTACAGAATGGGGTGGCGATCCAACCGATCCGACCACAATGATGCATGAGACAACCCATATTGTACGTGCAACTGATGCATGGCATCGCGCTATCATCGATGTCAATGGAAATGTGCAATTTGATGTTGACAATGCTTTCACAGAATGGGACGGGGATGGAACGGCTGTAGTTGATTTGGACACCGGAGTCGATGCCGGGCATCCAGATTTTGACTATCTTGAGCCGTGGACTGGTGAGAAAGTAATCTATTCAGCGAAATGGAACGGCGTTTGGACTGAAACGCGAAATTCCGATACATCTTCTGGACACGGAACACACGTCGGTGGTACCATTGCGGGTAACGGCGATGCATCAGCCGGTCGTAGGGCAGGTGTTGCCAAAGGCGGCCAAATGGTGGCCCTCGGAACCGGAGATGGGGCTTCAATCTTTGCCGCAGAGCAAGGACTTGAGTGGACCTATGAGCATTCGGTCCCTTCTCAGAATCCATATCATATCCGAGTGGTTTCGAATTCTTGGGGTACCGATGGAGATTACGATCCTGATGGTGCAATTGCAACAATTACAGATAGACTCACGTTTGAGAACGGTGTAGCAGTCATCTTTGCTGCATCAAACTCTGGTGGTTCAGGAGCCGAATGTGGAGGAGATTTGAGAACCAATGTTTATGCCAACACACCGTCTGCAATATCCGTTGCTGCATTGACACACGACGGAACGCAAGTTACTTCTTTTTCCTCCCGAGGATGCATGAATCAGCAACATACTTGGCCGGATGTGGGGGCCCCTGGACGCGACATCTGGGCTACCGCACCTCGTGGAACAGCAATTGATGCAAGTACCCGAACACAAGGTGACCTCTACTACATGGCAATCTCCGGAACGTCCATGGCAACCCCTCATGTCGGTGGAATGGCTGGAGTCATCCTCGATATCGCTCCTTCATTGGGTGTTGCTGACTATCACCGAGAAGATCACGATGAGGGAGACAGCCTTGTTGGCGGTGAAGGTAGCGCTGCATATGGCCAGTTTGACGATTGGGACACTGGAAACTATTCTCGAGTACATGAACTCGAATTGATTCTCGAACTCACTGCACGATACGAGGGCATGGAGAATGCCTGCGAAGACGGGAACAGCGATGATTCATGCAATGACATACCTGCCGAATGCTATCGTTCAGCCACCGGACAGTGTCACGACTGGAGGATTGGACATGGTTTGACCGATGTCGACGCTGCAATGGCATTGGCTCGCACACTTCAATTAATGCGCGACCAAGATGAAGACGGACTTGTTGACCATCCTGAGTACACCGTATGGGATGCTTGGGACATTTACGAATCGATGATGGTTGAAACATCGATTCCAATCAATACCGACCGTGTTAGTCACAGTTGGAAGGGTGATTGGAACCACTTTAACAACGGTGCCAGTGGGGCAGTGTACTACACCGAGGATTCCCATTATGTTTGGATTCCGAATGGAACTACACAACTCGAAGCCCGGTTTGTACCGACCGAGTTTGACCTCGACACTGCTCAGGGAGGAGCCTTGCAACTTGAAATCGACTTGGGTGAGGACGGTAGCAACGACGCTCAAGGATCTTGCAGTCGAGTCTCTGACGCATGGATTTGTGATTTGGATGTGGAAACATCGCATTGGAATTCTTGGGCCCACTTTGATGTGGTTGGCCAAGCCTTCACCTTCCTTGGTTTACTGAACGACCCTGAATTCTTTGAATCCAGAATCCCCTACACTGTGGACGTCACCCTAACGCTCGACTTGAGTGAACCTGTTGACATTTCCATCGAACAACGACCTGACTTCTATTCCGACCTCGATCCAGCTCTTCCTTCGGATTCTTATGATTCAGACAACGATGGTATGCTTACATTTACCCGTCCCGTGTACGATCAACAAGCAGTTGCGTTGCTCATTCAACCAAAGGTTGTTGAATCAACGGACGACAACGATGGATTCTTCTCGGCCTTTAGCGACCTGTTCTCGAATTATTTTGGAACTGCGAGTTTCTTTTTCTTGTTCGTAATTCTAAGCGCTTTGGGAATTGGGTACCTAGTGAGATCAAGTCGAATTGATGAACCAAAAGTGTTAATCTCAACTTCGATTGATGCCGAACTCTTAGAAGACTAAAGCGGGTTTTGTGGTGCTTCCTTCGGGGCACTTCTTGGCATGGAGTCAAGATCCTCAAAGGTGAGTTGCCCCGTATGTATTTCTTCAATTTCTTGCAATCGTTCAGCCATAGGTTTACGAACGATAAATTCGATTCGACCCTTGCTTCGAGTGAGATCATAGGAAAGCGGATCGAGATTTTCGATTACTTGTTGCTCAAATGAGCGTTGCACTTTCTGCCCTCTCCATGATGAATAACCCCACTGATATGCTATGCCGACAATAGCTGATCCGTAGAGAATGGCCAAGAACGTTGTAGCGAACAATGCAGCATTTCCACCCCTTGCTTCTTCGAGTAAATCTCGGCCCAGAAGAAAGACAAGACCGACGCCTACCAATGGCTTCAGTAAAGACTCAACCCATTGATCAATGGGGATTAGTCGGCCTTTTGCAGGGTCTACAAACACCAAATCGGTTTCAAATGCAGTTGATAGAACACCGATCAATGCAAGCAGAGCGATGTACAGAAGTGATGATAAGATAATCTCAGCACCTGTATTTTCCAACTTGAATATCCAGTGAACGATGAGGTAAGCAAAGAGGCCGAGGAAAACGCCGCGTGGTACTTTGTGAAAGTGTTCAATGTGCTGGGAAAATTCCGTGTAATTCCGTTCTTGAGCTGGATTTCCTCGATGCGCCTGAGGGATGTGAATGATTTGCCAGTGCATTGTTCGTTCAATGAACTCCATAATCCGAATAAGGATACGTTGTCGAATGAGGATAAATTCTACCAACAGAATCACGGGCAAGCCCAATAGCATAACCGGAAGCGCAACGACGAAGGCGAGTGGAAAAATAATCAAAGCAGGAAGGATAAGAAAGTGAGAAATTGATAATGGATTCAAGATATCCGCCTCAATCAACCGTTGGCGTGAAGGCGTCAAACGCAGACTTCGAGCAACATCGTTCAAAGAATTCCTGTAACTCTCGAGCTGACGACCCGAGTCAATAATCTGACGAACAGTTGTTCTGTATTCTGATTCCTCGTGACTGCCCCCTACCCAATATCGCCAAATAAATCGTAATGGTATGGCTGTTAAAACAGGCACCGCAAGAATGCCAAGTGCCCAAATGAGTGCCTGAATATCGAGTTCAGTTGCCATGGGCTCGCCGTTTCAACCGAGATTTTCCCTTCCTATGAATCCATTGTGAGGTTTTTGGTTCAAACCCAATGTTCTAACACTGGTTAGCGCACCTCAAACCATGCGAAGGGTTGCAGTCACAGACGGGATGGCTGAAGAAGCAGTCAGGAAACTTGAACAAGCTGGTTGTGAAGTTGTTCAAGGGTTTATTGAGCACGATGTTCTTGATGCAGGAGGTCTTGCTGAATTTGACGCGATCATCGTACGTAGTGCAACAAAGATAACCGAGCAAATGTTGATGAAAAGTCAACCTCGCCTGAAGGTTGTTGCACGTGCTGGAGTTGGCGTTGACAACATCGATATTCCTGCAGCCTCAAAATTGGGTGTACCGGTTGTTAACGCTCCCCGAGCGAGCACACAAAGCGTGGTCGAATTGACGATTGGACATCTGCTCGGTTCACTTCGATTCATCCCTAGAGCGGATCGCTCTCTGCGCTTGGGAGAGTGGGCGAAAAAAGAGCTCAAAGGAACGGAACTTTTCGGTAAACGATTGGGACTTATTGGCTTTGGGCGAATTGCCCAAGGGGTCGCAAAAGTGGCTCAAGCATTTGGTATGGAAGTCCACTCCTATGATCCATATCTTCCTTCATCTGTTGCAAGAAAAGCAAACGTTACCATGCACAAAAATGTAGACAATCTCTTCAAGACGTGCACACATATTTCCATTCATTGCAACCTAACCGATGAGACGCATCATCTCATCAATACCAAGAGAATCGACATGATGCCAGGCGTTGATCCGTTCAATCTCAAATGTGGTAATCACATCGTAAATTGCGCACGTGGCGGTATCGTAGACGAAGATGCAGCCCTTTCAGCACTAGAATCGGGTCAGTTAGCATCGCTTGCACTTGATGTTTTCGAACACGAACCCGTGGACGCCAAATCTCCACTTCTGCAACATCACAATTTCCACGGTACGCCTCATATTGGCGCTGCAACAATCGAAGCGCAGCGCCGTGTTGGTCTCGATATTGTTGACGCTGTTCTTACTGTTCTTGATGGAGGCGTCGCTGAAACGACCGTCAATCGAAAGGACATATCCTGAACCATTTTCACTTTTCAAAAGGGGTTCGCAGAAGCCTTCCCTATGGGTTGCTGATGCTTTCGATATGGGACGAACAGTACCGACATGGCGTGGCCGAGTAGAACAAGAAATCGAAGTGCTTGTACCGTATCGACGCGCTCTTTCAACCAACGATCGATGCCACTTTGACGCCATGCTTCACGACGTGCGAATGCGACGTGCTGCCGGAGGCATGCTACCTGCACATGAAGCATGGAAACCAATGCTTTTGTCGATGATTCTTGGGGCACATGAACGTATTCAGGCCCTCGAGCAGCAACACACGCTGCTTCAACAAAAAATTCAATCGCTGGGTGAAGGCGATGAACAATAATGTTGTTGGATGGATTCTGGATGCTCATCTCTGTTCGGCACAATTGGAAATGGTCGTATGGGTTGCAACGGAACAGAATTCTGTGGTATCCTTTCGTGAACCGTGGCATCCAGTGCTTCATGTGAGTGGCCGTCAGGATCATCTGCGCAATTTGGTCGACTGGTTGTGGCTGCCAGAAATTCGTCTTCGTTACGGTCTTCGTGCGTATGCATTTGAAATGAAGCGACCAGAATTGGGTTCACACGACACAGAGCGTATGCTTGCCATTACGCTGGAATCATGTGCCACATTACGGTCGCTCGCAGAACACATCGATGCACGCGGTGAGCATGTGCGATTTACGCTTTATTCTGTGGACGTGCGTCCTGAACAGCAATACCTTACTTCAAAACGATTGACTATTGGTTCATTCGTTCGACTTCAGGACAATCAATTGGTGCTTCTTGAGGAGAATCGGCAGCGTCGTGAATGGCGTTGCTGTCGAATTGAAGTTGTATTCCAACAACTTGGACAGGGGGCAACGTCATGTCGGCAACCTAGCGAAATTCGCGTTGCTCAGTGCGACACTTTAGGGAAGGTTATTGGTGACGAATCCGTATTTGCGTTCAATCAATCCGACCAAATTCGCGGATTGGAGCAATGGTTTCAGGAGGTGGATCCAGACCTTGTTCTTTCAATTCGTGGGAACACAGAAGCGTTTCCCCATCTTATGTCGTATCTTGAAGCCAGGAGGCTGTCATTATGCCTTGGGCGAAACAAAGCCCCGTTACGCCAGATTGGTCGTACCCGAATTCTCTCGTCTTATGGTCAAGTTTTGCGCAGCGACCCCCAATTCCCTCTTGAGGGTCGCATCCATATCGATCTCAGTTCAAGCTTTATGTTTCGAGAAGGTGGACTCGATGGTCTTTACGAACTTGCTTGTGTTTCTGCTACCCGCATAAGTGATGCTGCAAGAAAATCACCGGGTTCAGTCATTAGTGCAATTCAATACAGAGTAGCAATGGAGGATGGGGTCCTCGTACCTTGGAAAAAAACAAGGCCAGAAGATACCAAATCTGCATGGGATTTGTTGCAATCAGATCGAGGTGGTCTCTACCTTGATAGCCGTCCAGGCATCTATGCAAATGTAATCGAATTGGACTATGCAAGCCTTTTCCCCAGTATTATTGCAACGCGCAATATTTCTCCTGAAACCCTGAACTGTAGTTGCTGTCAGCCTGCGCAGAACTGCGTACCTATTCCACTTCATCCTGACGAGGCAAGGAAGAGATTTCAGGTTCAGGGGAAATCATGGAAATCAGCCAGTCTCGCCTTTCCACAACAGTGCTCAACAGCGTTTCGGGTGCCGGAGTTGATGACACATACATGTGGGCGACGGTATGGTTTTCTTGGTCGTGTCGTTGCCCCTCTCATCGAACGTCGACGTCACCTCAAGCAACAAATTGTTTCCAAAGGCGATACGGCTGATCGCCAGCAGAATGCACTAAAATGGCTCCTTGTCACTTGTTTCGGCTATACAGGTTATCGCAACGCTCGTTTCGGCCGAATTGAAGCACATGAAGCGATATGTGCTTGGGCTCGAGAGCTTCTTTTGCAAACCATCAACCTCGCTCAACAACAAGGATGGGAGGTTCTGCACGCCATTGTTGACTCCATATGGATTCGGGATGTCCAAGGACGTTCGCTTCAAGAACAGTACGATTCCGCAATGGACTTAGCTCAAGAGGTCCATGCACTGACCGGAATACCTCTTGAATACGAAGCCACCTACCGTTGCATTGCATTTCTTCCAAGTCGGGTGCACAGTGGTGGGTCACTGACAAAGTACTGGGCCTATGGCGAGAATGGGATGAAAGTTCGGGGTTTGGAACTCCGACAACATTCGACGTGCCCATGGGTACGTGAATTGCAGAAACAGGCACTCCAAATCCTCGCTGATTCGGACGATTTACTGGACGGTATTCCAAGTCCTCGTGCCCAATCCTCTGTTCAACGATTTCTCCTCGGCGAGGTGAAACGCCTAGATACTCATCAATTACTTCCAAGAGAACTGATCATTTCCCAGCGAATCTCCCGTAAACCAACGTCGAATTCATCTCAAACGGTCGCAATGTTAGCTTATCAGCGCTCCCAATCCCTCGGCTTTCCCATTGAACTCGCCTCAAAAGTTCGCTTCATTGTCTGCCCAAAAGATTCAAGAAATCCCATGCAGCGTGTCATTCTCGCCCAAGAATGCGAACATCTGGAGCATCCTCTTCGCCGTATTGATTTGGATTATTATCGTCGATTAGCCGTCCGTGCGGTATGGGCTGTGTTAGGTCCTTTTGGTTGGTCTGAAGAAGACCTCCTTGAAACATCCATCACTCGACTCGATCAATGGATGTAATCTCTTCGAAACGCTGTTGCGCATCTTGCATTTTCTTTGATTCAATGTCAACAAGGTAGTGCTGCTCGTTGCTAGTAAACCGAAGTCTTCGCTGCTTCTGATTTTCCCACTGACCTTTGAAATGTTGACTGAGATAAGGGCGCATTGTATGCTTTAGTTGCTGATGCAGAGGCGTTGTTGTCCTCCCATCGAGAATTATGACAGGGCAAAATCTCGCCAAATCTTCAAGCGATGCTAAACAATGACGTAGAATTGATCGAGATTCAAACCGTTTAATCTGTTCATCAAGAAACATGGCCAACATTCCGTCGATAACGATGATTGAAGCCTTTGTGAGTGCCAGTTCATGGCGAACTCGTACAATCAGAGCATGCAGCTGATGCAACGTAAATCCGCGCCCTATGTACAACCGACGCAAACTTTCCTCGATCGAACAATTTAGGGAACGCATAGCAGGAAAGAATTTGCTTGGATCGAATCTGTGACCACCGTCAATCCAATGAACAGCATGACCTTGGGAGAGTAGCAGAGCTGACCAATTCTGAACCACAGTGCGAACCTCTTTCCCAAAGGAGCCAGGACCTTCGAGCAGTGTAATACCTGAAGAAGGAATCTGCAAGTTCCGAGTTGTGGGTTTGGCTGGGTGCATGAACTCACCAAGTATTACCCATCGTCAAATTCAAACCTCAGTCTTTTCGTAGAGAGTAAGCCAAAAGTGAAGGATGAATTTCAAACACCGCCGTCAAGTGTATCGTTGTGTGCGTAAGGAACGAATCATCATTCATTGCGACCTCGATGCCTTCTTTGCATCGGTTGAGACGCTCCATCATGGCTTCCCAGAGGATGAACCTCTTATCATTGGATCAGACCCAATGCAAGGCCGAGGTCGAGGTATTGTTTCGACCTGCAACTATGCAGCAAGAGAATACGGTGTACGCTCAGCAATGCCTATTTCCGAAGCATGGAGAAGGTGTCCTGGTCATCCATTTGGACCTGCACGATTCATTCGTGGAACGCGATCCTTGTACTCTATGGCTTCCCGGCGCGTGATGAAACTTCTTCGGAACGATTCCGACAAGTTCGAACAAGCAAGCATCGATGAAGCGTACCTCGACATCACAGAAATTGTGGACAGCGACTGGGATGAAGCGATGGCACTTGCAAGACGCTTGCAGCGAACCATTCATGAAAAGGTCGGACTTACAGCCTCGTTCGGGATAGGATCAACTCGGATTATCGCAAAAATGTCGTCCGAGATTAACAAACCAAACGGTATTCATCGTGTTCTTCCGGATGAAATCTTAGACTTTTTTGATGCAAGGTCGGTTCGTGAAGTACCGGGAATTGGTCCGAAAACCGCCAACATACTCGCGGAGTGGGGGATTACAACAATGGATGAAGCCGCTGAGCTTGGTGAATTAGCACTGTCGCGAATGACTTCTCTGCGCTTCGCAACCTGGCTCTTGCGAGTGGTTGATGGTTCAACTTCAAACGAAGTAAGCCCACTGCGATCCCGCAGGTCGATTGGGAAAGAACGAACTTTTTCCGAGGATCAAAGCGACCATGAACACGTTCTCGAACTCTTAGAACAGTTAACGATGCGTGTCTTAGAAAAAGCTCGAACTGAAGGGATTGCTGGTCGTCTTGCCGAGGTAAAAATTCGCTATACTGGGTTCGAAACCCATACACATGGACGTTCTATTCCTGTTGCAATGGATGACACAGATGTCTTCTTGCGACAAATTCGTAGGTTGTTTGCAGAAAACGTCCATCAGGGTGAGAATATACGTCTGATTGGATTCCGGATGGGCCAGCTCGAAGAGTTAGATACTCGACAAACAACACTGGATATCAATGAAGAGTCAGAGTAGCTTATGCATCCGAGTAAGTGTTCCACGGAACGCTTCGAGTGATTCAGGAACTTCAATACCTTCAATCTCAGCATTCAGTGACAAACCGTTTTCCTTCTTCGTTTTCCAGACATCGCTGTTGAATGCCTCTATTTCAGAAGTTTTGGCATTCAACTCGGGTTGAATCTCAGGGAGTTCTGGGAATGTGTCCACGTCAACAGCGCTGTTACCGTAGAGTGTCGTCGATATGTAGTGGCAGAAGAAGGGGCACACAGGGCTCAAGGCTGCAAGGAAATCTTCCAAAATACGGTGAATGGTCCATGCTGCGTGTTCATCACCATCGTAGAGCCGTGACTTCGCCATCTCGAGCCAATGCGATGGGAGTACACCTGTACCAAATGCTTTGAGCGCTTGCGTTGCGGTGTATATGTCGAGATTTTTCCAAGCATCTTCAACGACGGTCATCATGGCGGAAAATTCTGATTGAATCCATACATCCTCAATTGGATAGGATGTTGACGGTTCAGATTGAGGACGTTCAAACTGGCTCGCAAATCGAGCCACGTTGAATATTTTGGTTAAGACACCGAAATACTTGGATTCGATTTCTTCGGGGTTGATGTGAAAGTCATCACCCACTTGTGCTTCGCATGCCTTCCATAAACGGAAACATTCCGACCCAATTTTGTTTGCCTTCAGACTGACAGAGCCATCAGGCCCACGGACCTTCCACGAACCGGTTCGGCCACCGGCTCCACACTCCAATACGCTGTCTGCATCAATACCATTGCCGAGTGACTTTGACATCTTCCTCCCCCATGGGTCCATACCGAGTCCATCGATCCATACGTGCTTGAATCCAGGTTGTTCGAGCAAGAGCGTGGATTTGAGCAATGTGTAATACAGCCAAGTTCGAACAATTTCTTTTCCTTG
>DAPT01000007.1 GCA_002502215.1 Euryarchaeota archaeon UBA124 | reverse complement strand
CGCAGGTGCTGTCAAAATTACAAAGAACATCGAGAATGTCAAAACGAAAGCGTAGAACGTGTCTCCAGCTTGTGTTCCAGTAGCAGTGTTGTACAGCGCAGCCATCAGTGCTGGAGCGATAACCGTCATTACTGTCAGAGCGTAGGCTTGGTTGGCCCAGTCATAGAAATACCAGCCTTTCAGCGCCTTCTTGTCATCATCACTCATTGCGTTCATGATCTCTTTTGTGGTCTTCATATCCCCTGAATTTGCCATCTCGCTCATGGTATCCCCAGCCACACCATATTCGACTTGGTTTATGAAAGCAACACCTACGAAGGAATGAAGCGCATCCGTTTGCGTTGATGCAACAAATCTTCAAACAGAAAAACACGCAGGGGTACTCATGCCCAAACACTTCAAAAAAATCCTGATTACAGGATGCACGGGTTTTCTGGGGCGTCAAGTGACGCAGGAGTTTCTCTCAAGAGGGTACAACGTTCGCGGAACAACAAGAACACCAAAGGAGATGCACCAATCCATACACTCTGATTTTGCTGCTGGAGATGCGTTGGAACTTTGCACCCTTGACCTCAACATGGATGAGGGATGGCAGGAGGCAATGGAAGGCATTGATGCAGTCATCCATACTGCATCCCCATTTACTGCGTATGAGCCCAAGGACGAGATGGAATTGATCCGTCCTGCTCGGGAAGGAACCCTTCGAATTCTCAACATTGGCTACGCTGAAGGAATACGTAAGTTTGTGATTACATCATCGACTGCTGCTATATCTGGCGCAACACCGACAACAAAACATCAAACCTACAGTGAACGGGATTGGACCGATCTGAGCACCAAAGTTTCCGCCTACACAAAGAGTAAAACGCTTGCTGAGAGAGCTGCCAGAGAATTTGCAGAGTCCAACAAGGATGTAACATTGACGACCGTGAATCCAAACGTCATCTTTGGACCGCTTCATAGTGGCCGGTCAGGCACCTCGTTGAGAATTATTGAAACAATCGTAAAAAGTTCATACCCTGGTTACCCAAAAATTAGCTTCGCACCTGTCGATGTTCGAGATGTTGCATGGATGCATGCAGAAGCATTGGAGAACAGTGAATTGGACGGTGAGCGACTCATGATGGCATCAACTCCAATCACCATGCCGCAAATTGCTCGTTGCCTGAAATCCAATGGATACAAAGTGCCTACAATGGCGCTTCCAAACATTGCGGTACGCTTCATGGCTCTGTTCATCAAAGAAGCAAGATTGGTCGCTCGAGGTTTGGGTACAACCAGTTACTACGATTGTTCGAACACCATTGAAAAAACCGGATGGGAGTCAATCAGTCATGAAGAAATGATTCTCTCCGCAGCGAAATCACTCGGTCTTCAATGATCACGAATGATAATGAAACGGCCAAGGGCTTCTTGCCACATAATTTTCTGGCCTGCTTCGATGTTCATTGCAGCATCAGCACTCGGCATTGGCAAAATCATCATCGAATAGTCACGGTCGTTCATAGCATGGACTTCGTTGCCTTCCATGTGGGTGACGGTCGCAGTTCCTTTCTCAATCATTGGAACACTGATCGAGTCAGTAACCGTACCAACGTGTGAAATTTTCTTACCTGTGAAGATGCTTTCAAGGGAGAGACGTGCCTTTGCAGAACCGTGCTTTCCTGGCTTGGATTTAGAGATGCTCAAAATTTTGTAGGCTTCATCATCGACGACACAAAATCGTCCGACTTTGAGGGTTCGAATCTCGACACGATCGGTTCCTGGCATGGCCCTACGCTGTGGTGGTGGCTTAAGACAGTTCGGTTACCTAAGAAAGGATATCAAAGTTCTCGCACATCAAAACGTTGACCGGATTGTTCGGTTGTATGGTTGAGGATTAGGTTGTGAAGTTTGTTGGCCACATCATCAGGATTGGTTAATTGTCCATCTCGGTGGTAACCAACAAAGGATTCAACCATTGGGAAATCCTCTTGCGAAGATGTTCGAATCTCGAGTTGCATATCCGTGTTGACGATTCCTGGTGCAACAGCAACAGAAGTAATTCCATCCTTTTCACCCTCCTCGGCTAAGCATCGGGACCACATGTCCAAGGCCGCCTTTGATACGCAATAAGCAGACCAAGAATGCAAAGGACGCAATGCTGCACCACTGGAGATCGTTGTCACCCTGCATCTCTCGGACGCTTTCATTTTCGAATAGAGTCCCTTTGTCAAACGTTGAACACCTGTTATGTTTACCTGTATGTTCCTCTCCCAAGCATCCGTTTCTGCTTCAAACATCGGCCTAATCGGAGCAATCGTCCCTGCATTGTGTACAATCCCATCAATCGAATCAATTCCATTGAACGACTCTATGGCAGTGTCGATGGAATCCGATTGAGCAAGATCGCATGCTATCATAATCGATGACGATGAGAGTGATTGGACTTCTCTGCATGCATCTTCTAATTCTTCGGATTGCCGAGCCAAGAGAACGACTTGAATTCCGTCTTTTGCAAGTCGCATTGCAATCGAACGACCAATACCTTTCGAGGCCCCTGTGACGAGGTAGGTTTTGTTGCCCATGTTGCAATGACACCAAGACATCTAATCATGGTTTTGAGTTGTACCCAAACAGGAGTATATTTACCAACGCCATCAGTTTATATCATGTTCGATTTACCGGAACATCTTGCAGAACGATGCCGAATGGCCAATTCTGTTGAAGGCATCACAGGTACCGGTCCTGTCGTTGTTTGGCTCAAATCCTCCTTGCGAACCCACGAAAACCCGGCCATTGATGCTGGTCGAATCCTCGCAGACCGCTACAATCTTCCGCTCCTCGTTTACCAGGGCATCGACGAACGGTATCCTCACGCAAATGCTCGTCACCACAGCATACTCATTGATGCTGCCATGGATTTACACCGTGGGTGTAAACAACTCGGGATTGAGTACGCCCTGCACATAGCAAGAGAGGGATATCGAACTCCAGTTCTGAAGGACCTCGCTTCGCATGCAAGCATCATCATTACCGACCTGTTCCCACTTCCGCCTTGGAAAAATTGGGTGGATCGAATTGCAAGAGACGCAGGTTGCCCAGTCATGGAGATTGATTGCCATTGTGTGGTCCCACTTCCTGTTTTTGGGAAATCAGTTGATAGGCCGTTTCGATACCGAGATGCGACAAAGAAACTGAGAAAACGCCGTGTTGGAATGCCATGGCCAAAAGTCCATGTCGAACCTCCACATCCATTGAACAGGGAATTGCCTTTCACACCGGTGGATGTTACGAAACTTGCGTCCATGGATGACCGATTGGCTTTGCTGCATCAGTGCAACATCGACATGTCGGTTCATCCGGTCTGGGAACAGCGAGGCGGCGAACGTGCTGCATTGAATCGATGGGAAACGTTCCTTGCGAAGGGATTGTCTGGTTATGCTCGTCGTCGCAACAATGCTGCGGATCCAGATGGCGTCTCTCGTCTCTCAATGGCAATTCATTACGGAATGATTTCTGTGATGAAAATTGTACGCGAAGCACATGAAGTTGGAACGAAGTCAGCAGAGAAATTCCTCGACGAATTGCTCATTTTCAGAGAACATGCCTGGCACCATGCATACGCAAGAGCTGAACCTTACGAAGCGCACAACCTTCCGAACTGGGCCCTCGAGTCATGGAATGACACTTCTCAAGATGTGCGAACCACCATTCTGAGCAAGGAACAATTTGAAATCGGCCAATCTCCAAACCATCTCTGGAACCTTTGTCAGACCTCATTGTATCGACACGGTGAACTGCACAACAATCTTCGAATGACGTGGGGTAAGGCGACGCCGCATTGGACACCATCGCTTGAACAGTCCCTTCAAATTGGCCAACATTTGAACGATAAGTTCGCCCTCGATGGAAGAGACCCATCTTCAATTGCAGGTATTCATTGGTGTCATGGATTGTTTGATCGGCCCTTTTTGCCTCCGCTGCCTGTCATGGGTGTGGTTCGCAAGCGTGAACTTGAAACCCACCAATCCCGATTGGATATGACGGCTTACGAACGACATGTCACACGTCTTCCTTACCAACAGAAACGCCCGTTCATTGTTGGTGGAGCAGGCTTCTCTGGTGCTCGAGCCGCTCAAATTCTGAACCAACATGGGTACGACGTTCTCGTCTTAGACAAAGGAACCATCCCCGGTGGGCGATCCTCTACCAAAAGAAGGGAGAGTGGGTCATACAATCACGGAACCGATGCAATGAATCCAAAAACAAATCTGCATGCGGATGATTCGATCATATCAATGCTCGATGGTATCGATGTACGTTGCGGAACACACATTGCGACCGTAGAAGAGAAAGAGGATTACATTGTGCTCGAGGATGACAAGGGATTCACCTACCAAGCAGAAGCAGTACTATTGACCTGTCCGATTCCACAACTTCACTCAATCCTTCAGAAGCTCGCACCAGAACACTGGAGGGATTTTCCTTACGCTTCAAACTGGAGCCTTATTTGTACTGGAAAGGAGGCAATTGTTAACGATTTCATCAACTATACAAGTGATTCTATAGAATTAATACGCAGGGGTGTTGACCAACCTGAATCGAATGTTATGATTGTACAGATGAGCAATTCGTGGAGCAAAGAGCACCTTGAATTATCGAGAGAAGAGGTCACGGATTTAATTCTCAATGAAATCAAACCCCTTGGTTCAGACTGGCTAGAGCAAGCTGACTTTCATGCACATCGATGGCGGTTTTCCCGTCCAATGCATCAACCAGATCGATGGCATCATCAACGCATCACATTCGCCGGCGATGCGTGGGCAAGCCCGGTTGGTACAATTGAAGCATCCTTGAAGTCTGCTGAATTTGCGGCGTTGGAGCTGATCTGGAAACTGCATTCTGAAAAAGAGAAAAAGCCCATTTCGATGCAAACAACGTTGTTCTAAATCGCCTGATGCTGCTTGATTCGGTACGATACCTGATAAACCGCAGTGTTTCATGGAAACCATGGCATTCATGGCATGCTCAACTTGTCTCAGCATCCGCATCTATCCTTACATGGGTTTTATGACCGGCCAACAATACCAGTGTCAGGATTGTGAGACGATTTCTCCGATTGTTATCGAGTTTGATACAGAGGAGGCTTTCAACGCCTTTGTCGAAGCCCGGCTGGATGATCAACAGGAATGAAATCCCTTGCATCAACCGCCTTTGAGTCCGAATCTTCATATGTAAAAAGGCTGAATTCCGGCTGGATGGGATGCATATGATTGAGCGAAAGCAGGATGCACTAAACGGAGCTATGCTCCGAGCATTAATGGCGGAACACCTACGGGAAGAGCGAGAAAAAAGCGAGCACCAGCCGATTCAAGACTCCTCTTTTTCTGCCCTTGCATCAAGAATTGTTGACGATGCTCGCAGCGGAGTGACGCACAAATCTGCCGCTTCAAACCTTCTTGCTGATATCGGTCTTGAAGCACCAAAGCAATCTGAGGACAATTCACCGTTGCGTCATGTTGGGCAAAGGGCTCGGAAAATTCCACTCAACAAACCCAGAGTGCGGAAAGTCAAGCGTGCGTCTCGTGCCCCTTCACAAACACGCAACAGGCCTCCCATGGGCCATGAGCGCACCAAGAGAAGTGTACGAGTTCCCCGCACCTAAGACTAACCGTCAAAAAGGGAGAACCCTGCGGTCGTAGTGGTGAGACCATGATCGACCTTGCAAATCCGAGTGAAGAACACCAAATGCTTCGAGAAATGATTCGTGACTTTGTCCAAGAATTCGTTGAGCCGCAGGCTCATGAATACGACAAAAAAGAGCAATTCAACATTGAACTGTTTCGAGAACTCGGTGAACTTGGCCTGCTCGGTATTACCGTGCCAGAAGAATACGGTGGCGCTGGACTCGATGCGGTTGCAGCCACCATTGCTCATGAAGAACTTACGTATTCAGATGCTGGGTTTGCACTTGCCTACTTAGCCCATTCAATGCTTTTTGTCAACAACCTTGCATTCAATGGATCCGAGGAACAGAAAACTCGAATTCTTCCAAAGGTTTGCTCTGGCGAATGGATAGGAGCGATGGCGATGTCGGAGCCCGACGCAGGCACAGACGTTCTCGGATTGTCCGCAACCGCCGAGAAAAACGCTGACGGCGATTGGGTACTCAACGGACGAAAGATGTGGATTACAAACGGCTGCATTGACGATAAAGGAACACCTGCGGATGTTGTCTGGGTTTATGCCCGAACAGGATTCGATGAAAAGGGACGTGTTAAACTCTCAACCTTCCTTATTGAGAAAGGAATGCCCGGATTCAGTGTTGGGCAGAAAATCTTCGACAAAACAGGAATGCGTGCATCCAACACTGCAGAGCTTGTCTTCGATGACTGCATTGTCCCTGCAGCAAATCTTGTAGGTGAAGAAGGCGGTTCTCTTCTTCACATGATGGGCAATCTCGAAATTGAACGCCTAACCCTTGGTGCAATGTCACTCGGAATTGCACGCCGTTGCCTCCATGAAATGAACAAGTATGCATCAGAGCGAGAAGCCTTTGGCGTGCAAATCCGCTCGTTTGGACAAATGCAACGTCACATAGCAGAGTCATGGGCAAAGTACCGTGCCATGCGGGCCTATGTCTACGATACGGCGAACAACATCAAGCTCGGAACCTCTGGTCAACGTCTTGACTCGGATGGCGTAAAACTCTTCGCCACGACCGCTGCGAAGGAGATTGCAGATGCTGCAATCCAGGTCATGGGTGGCTATGGCTACGTAGCCGAGTACCACGTCGAGCGATTGTGGCGAGATTCCAAACTCCTCGAAATCGGTGGAGGAACCCTTGAATCGCACCAGAAGAACATTACTCGAGATCTTGCGAAAGATTCCGAAGCAATCAATCGATGATCTCACTCTTCCTCAGTGACGAAAGGATTTATTTCCTCATCGATGAATGAGATATCTCCACTCACAATAGAGAATACGATCATAATCGCTAATGGCAGGGTGATGATTCCAAGCAGTGGAAAGATGAGTGTAAACCCGGTCATCAGACCAACTGATGAGTAAAAGAGCGGAAGTGGAATGTGACGATCTTCGTACTCAAGTATGCTCAACTTGACCAGCCGTCGAGGCTGTGGTGCATACGAGGTCGTTCCCTGACCACTTTGCTAATTCTCCTCATCTGAGCCAGTTTCAACAACAGGCTCAGATTTAATCTCAACCATCTGATTTTCAACAACCTTTGGTGCAACCATCACGTTTGGATTCATTGAATTCTGCGCATCTCTTTCAAGCTTCATGGTTGCAATTTCCAGCCACTTCGTTCTCAGGATTTCATATTCCTTCATTTGCGTATCATACAATTGCTCAGCTTTCTTTTTTGCAGTTAACTCCAAACGTACGACAACCAACCAAAGAACTGCTGTAGATGAGATAAAGAAATATTTGATAAAATCATATTCTTCTTGAGTAGTGATATCGAAGACTGAAGCACGTATCATTACTCCAACTAGACCTGCAGTTCCCATTAAGGCGAGTGTGGTGATCATTAGTTCAGTCGTGTCTCGACCGATTCTACGGCGCATTTTTGGTAACTCTGGGGCTCTGTCAAACGTTTTTGGCATGTTTTGCTTAGAAACAGAACAGATATAATCATTTTGCGAACTCTAGATTAGTATTCCACTGGAATCGGGTCAAGCGTTCTCCAGAGATACCAACAAGCCATTGTACGATAAGGAGCCCAACGTTCTGCTACTTTTTCTGCCTGATCCATGGATTCCACCTCAGGAAACAATCGTTTGATGCCATTGACCAAGCCGATGTCTTTCGGACTGTAAACATCGGGCAGTAGGAGCGCGAAGATCATCACCATTTCAGCCGTCCATGGTCCAACCCCTTTGAATTGGATAAGGTGTTTGCGAACCTCAGGCTCGGTCGAAGTCGAGTAAGGAAAATTGAGAAGTTCTTCCGAATCATTGGCTAAGCCGAGAATGTAACCGCTTTTTGGGCGTGTAATTCCACATGAGGCAATTTCTTCTTTGGTGAATTGGCGAACCTGCTCTGGAGTAACTTGTCCGACCATGGTTTCGAATCGGTTCCAGATACTTTCTGCTGCAATCACACTGATCTGTTGGCCAACGATTGAACGAACGATCGTGTAGAACAAATCGCCTCTTCCTTTCAGGCCATCTGTACCGTATGTTTCGATGCATGCCGACATGATTCCATCATCTTGGAAGTACGTAATTGCCTCATTCCACCAAGACGGTTCACCTTTCTGCATGCCTTCACCGAGAAGCACAGGGGTTTTGAGTACTCGTCCACTCCCATGCTCATGCGAGAAGAACTTCTCACACTTTTACAATTGAAAGATATACCTCGAACAGGTTGGGTACGAGCAGGTGTCGAGAACCCTGAGTCAGTGGCTGCTCACTCATGGGGAATGGCTGTCTTGGCCTTACGTTTGTGTCCAGATCATCTCGATCTGTCCAGAGTTCTCTCGATGTGTCTTGTCCACGACGTAGCAGAAATTGTTGTGGGTGACCTTACACCACACGATGCCATCAAAGGACAGGAAAAGCATGACCTAGAGCGTGCTGGAATGCTCAAAATTGCTCCGCAATGGGTTGATTTGTTTGATGAATACGAGCAAGGAACAAGCAAGGAGGCACAATTCGTAAAGAGCATGGACAAACTCGACATGGGTTTGCAAGCGATGCGTTACCAACATCAAGGTCTTGATTTGAGCGAATTTATCACCAGCGCTCGCTCGAAAACAGACGGTACAGAATTCGCATCCTTGCTTGAATGAGGGCATCAAGCCGACAAGGACAAAAACAAGAACATCTGCCCACAGTTCACAGCCCGATAGTGTAGTGGTCCATCATGGTGGGTTTTGGTCCCGCCGACCTCGGTTCGAATCCGAGTCGGGCTACTTTGTAAATACGCAACTTCATGAATTGCTTTCGTTTGGAGCAATACATGACAATCCAGAGCATCGCCGTTCTAGGCGCAGGACAGATGGGGAACGGTATCACACAAGTCGCAGCAGCAGCCGGATACAACGTGACCATGATCGACATCAAACAAGCATATGTGGACAAGGGCCTAGCGACCATTGAACGATCGCTTGGAAAACTCGTATCCAAAGAACGGATGACACAGGAACATGCAGATGCAACCATTGCTCGTATTTCCCTCTCAACCGATCGCGCAGACTGTGCTGATTGCGACCTTGTGGTTGAAGCAGTTCCTGAGATTGTTGATTTGAAAACATCCATTTTCGCAGAACTTGATTCAATCTGCAAGCCAAAAACCATTCTCGCTTCCAACACGTCCTCGATTTCCATTAGCACCATCGCTGATGCAACGAATCGTCCGGACAAGGTCATTGGCATGCACTTCATGAACCCAGTTCCAATCATGAAGTTGGTCGAAGTCATCAACGGCAACAAGACCAGTACAGAAACCAATGCAGCTGTGATCGGAGCCTCGGAAAAGATGGGAAAGATTGCTCTTTCATGCAACGATTCCCCTGGTTTCGTCTCCAACAGAATCCTCTGTCCAATGCTCAATGAAGCCATCCTTACGCTTCAGGAAGGCGTTGCAGAGCCGGAAGCCATAGATGGAATCATGAAGTTAGGAATGAACCATCCAATCGGCCCACTCGCCCTGTCTGATTTGATCGGCCTCGATACCGTCCTTCACATCATGAACGTCCTCTATGAAGGACTAAAGCAGGAGAAGTACGCACCTGCACCACTGCTCATCCAAATGGTTGAGGAAGGCAAACTCGGTCGAAAGACCGGAGAAGGTTTCTACACCTATTGAACTCAATCCTGTCCGACGAGTTTGTAGTCGTCCGAGAGAGGTGTCGCCCCTGTTTCCATTGAGATGATTTGTCCGTCCTTGAAACGCATAAAGGAAAGAACAGCCTCGGAGTCAGAATCGTTGGCAAAGTGAACGATGGAGTGAGCAACGCCAACTTCTTCATTCTCAAACAAGATTCGATCGTTCTCAGAGGTAACGTGTCCTGAACCTGCGAACTGCATGATGTCAGACTTACCCATTGTTTGGCCGCCGACATGCGGATTGAACACGAAATCTTCGTGAACGATGGCATTGAGTGCTTCCGTATCTCCATTTCTCCAAGCTTCATTGTATGCGGTAATAATCGACATAAATGCGCCTTATCCAACTAGTGTATAAGCAGAACGCTATAATTTTATGAGAATATATTCCAGAAGATGTGGGTAGACTCACAAGGTAATGTGTTGGGATATCCTAATGAAGCGAATTTTATAATAAAAAAAGGCCCCTGTACACACCGGAATGTGTACAGGGGCGGCTTTGCGCATGTGTACATGCACAGTTACCTTGCAAGCAAGGAATCAACGTTTCTTAGCAACACTTGGTTCAGTTTTCTGCACCAGGAGTTGG
>DAPT01000084.1 GCA_002502215.1 Euryarchaeota archaeon UBA124 | reverse complement strand
CATACCGGTGCAGATTGTTCGGAAGAATGTACCAGCCTCTACGTTGTTGATTGATGAGTTCAACAAACGGTCGCTCGTCTTTTCGTGCAACTGTCATTTTTTCCAAGTTAATTCCATCTTGGTTCGTGATAAGACGCTCGATGAGCCAACCTTGGCCACTTTGGATCTTGTATGGGGGAAGACATTTCAAAATCTGGTCATCATCCAAATTGGATTCGACAATTGTTTCTACAATTGGTGCAGCGTCAGCTTTGATTCTTTTATCATCGAAGGGGGGATATCGAACGCGATGGATGACTGCCCATTCTGACATAGAAAAGCCTCATGTGAACAGCAGTTTGACTCCGGCTTGCAGGGCTAGTTTTCGGAAGGCTGGGACTTTTTTTAACAGAGCCAACCCAAGAGGTACCGGTTTTTCGATATCGCCTATTTCATTGATTAGTTCGATTACTTCGGGTTTTGCAAAATTTGTGAAGTGCATGTCGAGTTCATCATCTGTCCTTGTTGACACAAGAAGGTCTCGTAATGCGCGTGCTCGATCTTGCTCCTTCTTCAATTTCGACCAGGATGATTTTGTAATTGACTTGAGGTTCTTCTCGCTCAATTGATTACGATGGACTTGTTCTACCAATCGATCAGCAATGGAGGAAATCTGCTTAAATCCGGGACCAAGACCACCACCTGTTGTTGGTTTAGCCATTCCAGCCGCATCGCCTATGACCATAACACGGTCTTTGATAGGACGCCGAATCATACCAGAAGGAACAGGGCCACAATAGCGTGCGGTTTCTGTGATGTTAGCGAACCTGTCTTTCCAGAGCGGATGTTTGAGCAGGTCATTGTAGCAATCAAGAACTGTTCTCCCCTCGAGAAGATCAGCTCTTGACCACAAACCAATCCGATGTGTGCCGTTACCGGATGGTATGACCCATGCAAAGAAGCCGGGTGCAATCTTCGAACCGCTGAACATTTCCAACCATCGCTCTTGTCCTTCGTAGCCAACAACTTCGGTTTGGAATCCAATCATCATTTCTTTCGGGTAACCCATCTTGAAACGTCGGCGAACCCAGGAATGCGCCCCATCACAGCCAATAAGTAGTTTCGATCGAAGCGTTGTTGTTTGATTCGTTCGTTGGTTGACAATCTCAACCACCACTCCGTCTGGCTGGACATCCGCTGAAACAGGCTGAGATTCAAGCATAATGTCTGAACCTGCTTCGAGTCCCTGTTGGACCACAGTTTGGTCAAATCGCTTTCGACAAACAACGTACGTCCTTAAATCGCCTTCTTTACCAACCGGAACAAGGGTTCCAGAAGGACCGTGAATTAACGCACCGTCAACATCAGCTACAACAGTATCGTATGCTTCAACAGCATCCATTGCACTCGGTGTAACGAGACCAGCGCATTGAAACGGTCGTCCAACCTCGTTGTGCTCTTCAACCATCAATACAGACAAACCCCGTTCGGATAGAACTCGGGCTGTGTATCCTCCTACAGGCCCGGCCCCAATGATGATGACATCATAGTCGAAGTCCATGATTTCACACTAGGACCTGAACTTCAAGAAGTTTCTTCCTTCACTCACGTTTTGCAAAGCGATATCCTACTCGCTGATTCTTCTTCAAATAAAGAATTGCAGTGTATGGATTACCTGTTTTCTTAGCAATCAAATCATCGAAAGGACCGATTTGTCCTTTCTCAATTAATTCCTTTGCCTCATCACGAGTAATTTCCCGCTTTGAAATTTCTCGAGGTATATCGATCTTGCATCCTGTAGCACTTGTTCGAGGCCTGTAGTGTGTTTCTGTCTCGTAGATTTCGGCACCAAACTTGGGACATATAGCTACGATGCCAGGTTTAACCTCGAATTTCCTTGCATCCGCTGCTGCCTCACGTGGAGGAAACTCAAACCCGACTTTCGTTCCTTCGAGCACAAGAAATGCCTTGAAAGGACGACCACGGCGTGAGATGAAATCATCAATGAGTGGAGATTTTCCATCGACAATGATTGCCTTTGCTTCAGCAGGTTGAATTGTACGCTTACAAATCATCTTTCCTACGCCTGCAAACTTGCAGTTCTCTTGATCACAAGCAAAATGGGTATCGGTTTCACGAATCGTTCCATCGCACGATGGGCATGGACATAATTCCTCATCCGTTGCATTTGATCTGTTTCCTGTCGACTTTGCAGAGTTGACTTTACCTTCATCAGTAAGGACAATCGATGTTTCGTAGGCTTCTCCATTTCTGTTAAAGAAACCGTGCAAATCGTTAAGCTCACGCTTCTGCATCAGTCTCGTTGCCGTTTTACGATCGAACCATCGACCGCTTGTGTCCTTCCACAATACAAAGGAACAGCCCTTGTCCTTTCCTTCATTGTTTTCGCATGGGTAGGACAATGCAGTTTCAATCACTTTTGATCCACACAATGGACAGGAGCCAATGGAAGCATCGTTTTCAAACAATTTGCTACGATCATGGTCACGTATTCGTTCGACAAGGTCCCTTGTCTGTTGAATAATTTTATCCATGTATTCACTCGCATCGAGTACGCCATGTTGTACTGCAGTAAGTGACGCTTCCATTTCCCCAGTAAGTTCCGGCGAAGCGATCCATTCGACTGGAATTCTGCGAAGAAGTTCGATGATCCGAATACCGTGAGGTGTAGCATTGAGCGCACCTGATTGCTGTCTTGAAACGTATCCTCTTGAGAGTAATTTTTCGATTGTGTCGGCGCGAGTGGCTGGGGTTCCAAGCCCCTTGCCTGCCATTGCTTCTGCTAAATCTTCATCCTCGATGTCTTTACCAGCTTTTTCCATTAGAGAAAGAAGGCGAGCTTCTTTGATTCGAGCAGGAGGCTTTGATTTTTCTTCTTTCCAATCGTGCGATGTAATGTTTGCTTCGGGATCGTTAACGGAGAATGTTCCCCATCCCTCTGGCAAGTTCAAGGCCTTGGGAACGACTTCTCTCCAACCAAGAGATTTGTATTGCTGGGCTTCTTTATTGAAAATTTCACCCTTTAAATCAGCAGTACGTTTTTGTTTATCGATTGTAGCCTCTCCGTACCATGAAGCAATGAAATTACGCAAAATCATGTTGTACAACCGTTGTTCATCCTTGGTAAGCGCCCCACTCGGTAATTTCCCTGTAGGGATAATCGCGAAGTGATCACTCACCTTTGCGTCGTTGAAGTTTCGAGATACATTTTGCAATCCGTTTGTTGTCAACGATTGTATGAACCCTTTCACTTCTTCAACGCTGCTCAAATTAGCAAGAGTTTCGTTAATGCTCTCTTTCATGTCTGTAGGAAGAAATCGTGAGTCTGTTCGTGGATATGTCGTAAGTTTGTGACGCTCATACAGTGACTGAGCAACATTCAGAGTTCGCTTCGCAGGCCAGGAAAACATCGAATTGGCTTGGCGTTGAAGAGTGGTTAAGTCATAATTGAGTGGAGGTCGTTCCTTGCTTGTTGTGTTTTTCTGCGTAATGATTGCTTTCTCACCAGAATCAATAAGCGCCTGAATCCGCTCTTTGTCTTCCAATGTTAAAATCCAGTGAGGCTTGGTCTCTTCACCGGATTTTCCGCCTTCCCAACGACCTGTCCATTTGCTGTTTTTACCTTCAAATTCGGCAGACAATACCCAAAATGGTGTTGCTGTATGCTGAAGAATGTCGATTTCGTGGTCCACGATTATTGCGAGTGTTGCTGTTTGCACTCGACCCAACGATATTCGTTCTGTTCGTTTCTTTGGAAGAAAAACTTCGGCAACTCGTGATCCGTTCATGCCGATAAGCCAATCAGCGTAGCTTCTACTGTACGCAGCGTCGGAGAGATTTTGATAATCCTCTGAGGTTTTTCGCTCGTCCCATGCTCGTTGAATTGCATCTTTGGTCATCGACTGTAACCACATTCGGGATACAGGGGATTTGGACTTGGAGTGGCGGTAAATTGTTTGAAAAATCAATTCACCTTCCCGAGCAGCGTCACATGCATTGACAATTTCCGTGACGTTTTTGTCAGCCATGAGTTTCTTTATTGCGGTAAGTTGCTTTCGTGTTGAACCAGACTTTGGCTTAAATTCAAACTCTTCAGGAATAAACGGCAAATCATCCGCAGTTTTTCTCCAATTTTTGAAATCAGGATTGTAATCATCCATGTACTTTAGTTCCAACATGTGCCCGACTGCCCATGTCACAATTACGTCTTCTCCGTTCCAGTGTGTTGCCTCTTTTTTGTTGATGTTGAGCACCTTTGCGATATCTTCGGCAACACTTGGTTTCTCAGCAAGGACGACGATGCTCATGTTTTCAATGGGTTTGTCGACTGTACTTGAAGGCTCGCCAGAGTTGAAATTAAACAGATAACTTATGTTATCTGCGATTCATCATCAAAATTTTGTAACTGTTTTCGATGTTCTGTTTCATCCCATTCCTGTTCTTCAACTCGATATCCACACCCACTGCACCCAGGATAACCCGCAAGCAACAATTCAGAACACATTTGTATGATATCATGAAGTGTCTTACTCGCTTCGTAGGGCAACCAAAGACAGTCCAATTCCATTGGAGGCGTCGTTCCAATGTGGAAGATGGCCCTTTCTCGTATCGATGCTGAAAAGCCTCCTACCTTGATTATCGGGAATTCCAACCGTTGCGGCATTGAATCGGCCATATTCAACACCAGACGATTCCACTTCTCTACCTCCGATTGAGGCACAAAAACCTCGAGATTGTCTGCGACAAGAATCCTACGACCTGCTTCGCGAAGTGCTAACCAACGTCGAGAATTCTCCTCCATGTCGTACGGAGGAAGCGCAAGGATTGAAGGATATCGGTTCGACCAGATGCCATGGGCAGACTCTTTCGATGGTTTTCTAGGCCCATCATTGCTGTTCAAGATTCAGAGAAGGCTCATTCCCGTTCGTTGTTGATGTTGAGATTCGCCTCCTCCAACCCAATGTTTCGGTTCGTTCTCCGTCTGCTTTACAAACCAAAGAAATCGTTGAAAATCCATTGCTTCGGTCAGGATTATGACCACCCATTTGGCCTCGCTGCTGGTATGGACAAGAAAGCCGAAGCCCTTCGCGGTTGGGAATCCATCGGACTGGCTTTTTCTGAAATCGGTGGGGTCACGATGCATGAGCAAGATGGTAATCCAAAACCACGAATGTTTCGTCACGGGGCCGATCGAGCCCTAGTCAACCGTATGGGATTCAACAATCCTGGTAGCGAAAGGATTGTCACAACTCTGCAAAAAGCTGGTAAGCAAAATATACCAGTCTGGGCAAATTTGGGGAAATCGAAAATTACGCCACTTGAAGAAGCAAGATTCGATTATTCGACCAGTCTCAAACGCATGTGGCCTTTTGTGGATGTTTTTGTCATCAATGTATCGTCACCAAATACACCGGGTTTGAGAGAATTACAGCACGGTGATCATTTGACTGGCATTCTTGATTCATGCATCGAAGTCAATCAGCAATGTGCTGATTTACACGGTGAAAGGAGGAAACCAATCCTGATCAAAGTCGCACCCGACTTATCTGATGAGGAACTTGAGGCAATTGTCGATGCTGCAATTCAAAGCCAAATCGATGGAATCATAGCTACGAATACAACCCTCTCGCGACCGAACAAAAAACACCCTGTCTACGTCGAGCAAGGAGGATGCTCAGGTTTGCCAGTAAAAGATAGGAGTACAAACATGATACGTCACATCTATGCTTACACAAAAGGCCAACTTCCGATTGTTGGGGTTGGAGGCATCATGAATGCAGATGACGCATGGGAAAAAATAACAGCAGGTGCATCGTTGCTGCAAGCTTATGCAGGGTTTGTTTTCGAAGGCCCAAGTTTGACCAAATCAATTGTCCACGGTTTGCATAGGAAACTAAGAGATTCCGAATTTGAATCCATTGATGATGCTGTAGGAGCCTATCATCGTTAATTCTTCCGAGCAGATGTTCAAATATGGAAGTCTTCTAGGTCCACATGATACTATGCTCTCCTATCGTAATCGCCTGCTCCTCATAGGAACAGTGGTTACTGTCGCAGTGTTAGGTACTGTTTTCCTACAAGCGCCTGCACCCACCCTCACCGTCGATCAATTGATCGAAAACAAAACAGACCACATTGATGAAGAAGTTGCAGTCCGCGGAGAAATACGCGATGGAAGCATCAATGAGTCAACAATGACGTTCGTTCTTGAAGGCGCTGAGTTTACATTGGTCGTGGATTATTCAAACGCTGGATCGATTTCAAACGGTCTCGGAGATAATCGTACGGTCTATGCAGAAGGTTTGTTCAAGACTTCTGATGGAGTTTATGTCGTTGAAGCAGACGTAATCAAGACCTCTTGTCCTTCAAAATATGAGGAAGAGGTCTGAAATCAACATCGTTTGCTTGAAATAGAGCATGTTGCAGGACCGAATGGGATAGGCGGGGAGCTAGGCGTACCCTACACCACAAATCGTCTTCATGGTGGGCTGAATGCCTTGGGGCGGCGAAAGCGGCTCGTGGGTTCCTGCATGCGGACGTAGATGTCTCGCCCCCACATGATCCGGGTGTCGTGAACCGTTTCCGGAGGGAAACGGGAATCAAATAACCGGGGGAACAGGTCAGGCCGGGAACGGAGCATCCCTACCTGGGGCCATGGGTGCTGTGGGGATCCGGGACGGAGGAAGTGTGCAGATACGGCCTATGGGTACGAGCGTCCACCCAGGGATTCCCACCTATATGTCGAATACAACATCGCTGTACCACCCTGGCCCTTCGAAGGTTGGCACTTCACTCCACGGTGAGTGGAGTGTTTCACCATAATCAATTTCTGTTACAACGAGGTCTTGCCGAGTGACTGCTTTTATTTCCACCTCTTTTTCAATGCAATTCGATTCGACCCACCGAACTTGTGCTTCCAGATGCAGTGCTTTTTCATGTTCCTGAATTTTCACTGCACTATCAACGAGCCACTTCTCTTCAACTTCGTCCATAAACAGTACCTCTTCTAGCCACTTTACAAGCAACAAACCGCTTGAGTCATCATGAGCAGGTACATGAACCGTCCAAACGGCTGAATGATGGATTGCATCTTTAGGGATTGGGGCTGCCAACAAATAGGATTGCATACCGAGAGCCGTCTCTTCAAACAATCTTGCTCGAGTCATCGCAAAGGAACGCAAACCAACATCGGCTGTAGTCGGCCTCGGCCACGAACTCAATTGATTCACCTTAACGCTTCGAAACTTGCAGAGACCAAGCTATTTCTCCAATACGGTCAATCATATCGTCCAAGCGTAGAACGAACCGATCGGTTCGATCTGCAATCAGAATGCATTCACTCGCTGCATTTGCCAATTGGGCGGTTTCTTCAACCGATAGATTGAGAGTAATTGCTGTTGCAACAGCCACTGCAGCGGCATCAATTAAACCAATCATTTGTTTAATTTCTTCAAGCAAGCATTCGACGTGCACGGTGTTTTCTCCCTTGGAGTGGATTGTCACACCATCTTGGCCTTCAAGGATCAATAAATGCTCCCACCCATTAGTTTCAAGCAGAATTGATGCTGCTTCGGAACCAGTTGCAGCACCCAGTCTTCGGCGCATTAATTCCAGCCCTTTGGACTGGAACAAAACCCAATCAACACCTTGTGTTCTATGCAGTCCAGTTAACTTCGGATCGGCAATGATTGGCACATTGTGCTTCTTAGCTGCTGCAATGAGTCGCTCTGCGCCCTTATCATCAAGAACTCCGAGTCCGTAGTCCGAGAGAATCAGACACGATGAATTCGGTATTGACTCAATCGTCCGATCGATGAGGCTTGTCAATGCTGAAGACGGAATTGGTTCATCATCCTCAATGTCCCATCGGAGGAGAAGTTGCTCTCCTTTCACCAATCCTTCACGTGCACCCAGTAGACGTGTTTTGACCGTGGTTATCCTATCCTCAAGAACCGCTATCCCAGATGTGTCCACACCTTCTTGCTCGAGCATTTCGAGGATAGCTAGTCCTGAATCGTCATCACCAACCACGCCATGCAATCGGCTCTTTAATCCCAAAGAGTCGAGTCCCCGGGCAACGTGAGCGGCTGCACCAACATCCACATCTCGAGAAATTTCCTTCAGGACAGGCACAGGTGCTCGAGAGTTCAAGTTGTTGGCAAAGCCATGGATGTAACAATCCATCATGATGTCGCCTACGAGAAGCACATTTGACGGCTTCATATTTTTCAAACCACGTTCCAATTTTTTCAAAGCGTCGTGAACTTTTGCGTCATCATCACTCATACCCATAATTATCCCTCAATTCCATCTTGTAATTCTGCAATTAACATCGCGTGTTCCTGTTCTGTGATCTTTATTTCTTTTCTCAGGGTTTCAAGCATAGCGGATTCATCGTTCGTTATCACACCGTCAATGAGTGCTGTTCGTAAAACTGAGCGATATGCTTCGAGTTCCGGCGTCCTGTACGGTTGCTGCTGTGCCTGTTTAAGGATTCGTTGATGTGTCTTTGCATCAATGTCGAAGGCAATTTGCACAGTACGGAGAAGAACCTCCTCTTCTTCATGTATTATCCCGTCAACCAATGCTTGACGTAGCATATCCAAATAAATCTCTTCGGGTGGTGGTACATCAATCTCACGCCGTGCTTCGCTTGAAAGACGTCGGACTCGATCGGGATGCATTCCGAGAAAATCAACGACCTCGTTCAGCAAAAGTTGCTCATCCTTGGTTATTCGACCATCTTGCCATGCTCGAGCAAACAAACGACGAACCAGGGCTTCACCGGCCTGAGCATCGAGTGATGCTGAACCTTCGGGATGCGAAACTGGGGACAGAACCGGGTCCGAGTGGACAACCATGTGTTCGTCGATATGGGCAAGTGTTTCCAAAGTGTTTTGTGAGCCAGAGAGGAGGGATTCCAACAAGACTGTTTGACCATTGTTTTGTACAGCCGTGGATTGCACACGGTTGAGGATTGATTGAGCCCGTTCTCGACCTTCACTTGTCAGAGAATAGACTCTACGTCGCTGACGAGCACCTGGGACATGGCGGCTGGTCGTGTTAAGAAATGCTTGTTGTTCAAGACGTTTTAGAGTTCTTGGAACATGCTTTCTTTGCACATGCACAGCAGCGGATATACCAGCTTGTGTAAGTTCCATAGGTGCTTCCCAGTTGTTTTCCGGGAGTTGGTGATCGAGCAGATGAAGAAGCGTTCGCTCTTCTGTGGTAAGTGTTCCTAAGAACCCGCTAACCATGTTTCTCCCCGTTTTCTATGTCGGGGTGGTAGTCCTTAGGACAATCGGTCATCGACGCAACAATATGGGGGGAATCATAGGACGAAACATGGTCCGGCAACGGCGAAAGTTCAAGCCGAGAGCAAGAACATCGCGAGAGTTGGATTTTGAATCAGCCGGAAAACAGGAAGAAGGTAAGATTCAACCTCCTTCTGAGGATGGAACCTTTTGGAAAATCCATCCACCACTCTCAGCACGTCTTTATGAAAAAAGTGCCCTAGGGCGTCGTCATGCTGACGGGTCGATTTCGCTTACGGCATCTGAAGTGTTGTTTTGTCATTGGCATCGACACGTTCCACTTCCAAACGCCGAATGGCTTGAGTCTGAACTTATGAAAAATCCTCGATTGGTCTATGAAGCCATCATCATGGATGTTGGGAGGAATGGAGGAGAGATGATTGTTCCAACCATCCATCGGCCTGATGGTGAGCAACTGGCTTGGGGGGTGCGTTGGCATCGTGATCGCAATCACTTGAAAGAAGCCTACCAGTCATCCGTCGCGATAGCGACAACGCATGACCAATTGGATTGGAGGAATTTGCTCGACTGGTGCAGAAAAGCCAACAATCTCGGTATTGATGCCGAATTGTTTGTCATTGATGATGAACTCGATGTTACAATGTACCGGGTCGACTTGATTGAACCTGCAGGGAATCTCTCCCCATGGGAGGGCCTCTCTTCTGAGCAAAAAGAACTCTTCCTAAACAATTGGGAGAGCAAGACACCGACAGAATCTGGGAGCTACGTACGCCAAACG
>DAPT01000128.1 GCA_002502215.1 Euryarchaeota archaeon UBA124 | reverse complement strand
TGTGGCCCTCGAGGTTGAACGATGTGTCACCGTACGGCGCGTCAAAGAAGACCTTCCACTCGTAGGTAACAATGCCGTTGCTTCCGTCGATGGCGTCTGCATCGTAGGATTCGCTTGCATCGAAGTGAAGAACAAGTTCTCCTGCTTCGGTGAGAATCACTCGATTGACATCCCATTCTGTATTCGATACAGTCTTGGTGCCAATGTACTCAACGTTGTCCATGTATTCATCACGCATGTCGATGCTCATGTTGGCTTCAGGAGCGTACGCATCAGCGAGAACATCGTTGGTTTCAACGAGAACGGAGATGATTCGAGCGTGTCCTGCATCGTCGTGGAGCAAGAGAGTCACCGTCCATTGTGCTCCTTGAAGACAACCAGTTGCAGAAGACAAGTCCGTCTTGCAGAAGGTCGCCGAAGGTGATGCTTCTGAGATGTGATCGGTGCCACTTGCCATGGTCGCACCCGCCCAATCGGTTGGGCCGTCAAGGATCCAGTCCGCTGTAAGTGGGGCAGAGGTTCCTGAAGTGTAACCGAAGTTCACGGTTGCATCGCTCTTCATGTAGTGCGTTGCGTATCCACCGGTTGAAGGGTCGATTCCTGGCGTGTCGCCGTTGACAGTCAGACCGAGATCCTGTCCCATTGCCCCAAATCCTTCAGGGTACGGTGTGACAGTGTATTCAAGCATGTTTCCGAGGAGCGGGAAGGTTGTGCTGTCCGCTCGAGATGAATAGGTCGCAACATCGATGGTCGATACAATCATACCGCCTTGGTAGTAACTGCACGTACCCATGATGACGTCCTTGCTGTTTGCGCTTGTTCGCAGAAGGCTCTGGAAGAAGCCACCGTCTTCCATGTATCCATTACAGACACCCGGAACGTTTTGCGTGCTCACTGAGTTTGTGTTCAGAACCGCTGTTGCAACCGTTCCGTCTCCCTCAAAGCCTTGGAAGGCAGTGGTGGAAACATCGCCCATAATCGGGTGGAATGGATCAGCGATGTCGAGGTCTGTGTACAGAATCTTGGTATCTGGTGTGTTGCGGCTTTGCACATCCATTCCGAATGGCAATCGACCGTTCAGTCCAACATCAAGGCCGTAGATTTGACTACCTTGTGGGCCAAGGTGCGCTTGTACAGTACCACCTGCAGACATGAAAGATTCAAGCGTCTGACGGTTGGCAGTGGAACCGAGCTTCTGATAGTAACCTCGTCCACCACTCTCGACGTCCTTTGCGGCGATGTCCTCTTGCCACGGCAGGAGAATCTTGTCGTAGTGAGTCATCCAACCGGAGTCAAGGTAAGTGGTCCAATCGTTGATGGCGAATTGAGTGTAACTCATGCCAAGCAGCTGGAGATCTTCCTTGATGGTCGATGTACGTGCGGTTGAGTCACTAAGAATAGCCACGTCGATTTGGTCGGCGAAGGTTGCATGGAAGTATCGCACGTTTCCGCTTGGGTTTCCATTCGCAAGTTCGGCGTGGAAACTGATGTTGTACCCGTGTCCATCGATCCAGCCGTTGTAAGCAGGGAAGGTCAAATCGATTCGCTCGTTTGATGCAAGCGTTGTCGTGGTTGTAGAAGATGTTGCTTGGTGAACTTGTGCTCCATCCGTCTCATCGAAGACCGTCATGTAGAACATGTAGTCGCCTGCCAAGACACCGTTTGTCGCTCGAATGTCCCAGTTGTGCGTGAGGCTGCCATCGATTGGTAGAACACATTCGTAGACACCATCGTCAAGACAAGAAAGCGTGCTTGGCTTGCCAAGAGTGATGTCAACGGATTCAACATTGAAGATGACTTGCTCGATGTTGTTCGAGTTGCTTACTTCAACATCGTTGAACCAAGGTACGCCAGCTGTTGTGTTGTCAAAGACGGTCTCAGCACGGATCATGTAAACGCCTGCGAAGAACTCGTGGTTTGCAATTGTTGTGGTTGCGACATCCTCTGCGTCGACGTTGGTACGAGAGACCGTGTAGGATGCATCTTCGTAGAACGTGAATTCTTGGAGTGTTATGTTGTTAAATGCCACTCCTTTGAATCCATCGTTGATTCCGTTACGCCCATCACCGTCGCTTTGGAATTCAAAGTTGATATCAACGGTTGAACCGGCGAGGGAGATACATTCACGGAACCACTGGAGACTGTCTGCTGCAGTGTTGTTGAGAACGTAGAGGTGCGTCAGGTCAATGCTTCGGGTGAGAATCAAATCATCGGTGTTGAAGAAGACGTTGTAGTTGCCATCGGAACCATCGGTGCTTGCCGCATCCCCAATAAAGGAAATTTCAGCTTGATTGATGGATTCGCTTGCGTTGGTGAAGCCGTCGTTGTTGTCATCGTTTTGGCACGTTCCATCCTCGTCGTAATCGTTCCATTGTCCAAGGATTACTGAGGAATAGGAGTCGGTACCTTTCGTGAAGTCAACATTGATTGAAGCGTAGTCGTTGACGTCAACGATCGAGGTTCCATCCACATCGATTCCGTAGAAGGTGTCTGCGTAGTATTCAAAGTTCAGCGAAACGAAGTCGCCAGACATGCTTGTCAAGTCGACACTTGGAATTGTGAGGGTTTCGTTTTCCCACAGGTCGCCGTATCCTTGCGTTGCTGTATCGCATGGGTGGCCGAACCAGTAGGCGTTGTTGTTGAAGATGAGGTCGTTGCACGTTGCTTCGTTGTAGATAGCACCCTGAGGGTTTCCATCGTCACTGTAAACGTATCCATCTGCACCGCCCTCAAAGGATTCCGTACAAATCACTGCGGGAGCGCTGCACAGAATGTCCGAAGGGGTGGCTGAAAAGACAGTCGCCTTGACGTCGAAGTCGACCATTGTGTTCCCCCAGTTGTTCGTGGTGACGTCGATGTCGAACATTCCTTCTGCATAGAGGCCACCAGGATTGAAGTAATCGATTCCTTCGACAGCAGGGTCATACAGGTTGAACGGTTGGATGTAACCGATGATCTCGTCATTGACGGTCTGTTCGTCCCATGCATGGTTGCTCAGCGTAGCTGAAATTCGATAGATGGTATCGTTGAGTAGACTCGCTGAAATCGATGCTGTCTCTTCTTCACCTGGACCGAGGTTGACGAGGTTCAGGTTGCTTTGGAGTGTTTGTGGGTTCGGGTAGTAAGCAGTGTTTTGCTTGTAGATTGTGATGTTGTCAATTGCGTAACCGTCACGTCCGCTCCAAAGTGACTCGTTGTCGTCTGCAATTGAGCCTTCAAAGCCTGATCGGAGGCGGAATCGGACGTCGACGGTCTCACCTGCCCACGGGGACAGGTCGAATTCGCCTACGCCATCTTGTGTGAAGTTGCTCCATCCATAGTAAGTGCCTGAACTGAAAACACCGTAGTAATATCGTCCTTCAGCGACGCCGCCGTATCCGTTGATTTTGTAAGCGCGATCATTGTCGTAGCCGCCCCAAACCGAGGAGCCGGAGAGACACTCGCCCGCAACTTGAGCTGAGGTTGGGCATGTGATGGTCGACCAGCCTGTCTCTTCTGAACCGACTTCAATCATAGCAACGTCATCCCAGAGATCACCAATGAGCCATTGTCCAGTCGTTGCATCAACAGACCCAAGCGCTCCGTAGCCGAGGTGCCGGAACAACTCAACGCTGAGGAAAGCCCGGTCGGAGCCAGTTAAGTCCACGTCTTTGAGTGTGAGAGCGTCGTCCCAATGTCGTCCATAACCGGACCACAAATCGCCGCTGCTGTTGGTCTTGTATTCACCAGCCCACATGAAATCCGTTGGGTTTTGGTAATTCGCTGAGAAGTTTGCAGCATTGTTGCCATCGGTTGCTCCGACAGAGTGGTTGGTTTCCAAAATCCAACTTGAGGATTGGTCGATGTACTCATCAAAGGACCATGTGCAGCCTCCACCGCAACCGGTGGCGTCTGCTGGATTATCGAAATCATGAGTGAATACCGTAGCATTAGATGAGTTCGTCTCGTCAACAACCTTGAGTTCGACATCAAGGGTTGCGGATTGTGTAAGTGTATCCATTCCTGTGTTGGTGATGGTGACGTTGATGTCACGAGTACCCTCTCCAACAATGCCAAAGAATCGGTCGACTGGATTGATATCAATACCCGTTACGGCGATGTCTTTGCTGTCCATTTCGACAACTGTAACATAATCGTATTGACCATCCCATCCAAGGTTGTCAACCCAGTTTCCGAAGTTGTAGGAGCTGTGTCCAACAACGATGTCAGGAGCAGAAGTTGATGAACCAGCAAGTTGGCCAACCGCTGCAATGTTCGGTCGGCGACCCGCCTCGTAGGACAGAGGTGTTACGTGCCCACCTGATCCATCGGATAGTGTAACCTGTACTGTTGTTGGGAAGTTAAGCCAGAAAGAGGATGTTGAACCACCAGCAGAGTCGGAAGTGTTTTGCTGATAAGCAACGGTTGGATTGACGAAATCTGGTTCTCCGTCTCCGTTTATGTCTGCAATTGTAAGGTCGTAGGAGATGTATGGACCGAAGTAAGCAAGTGCGGGTGTGGACCATGTTCCAACAGCGGATGATGTCGAGAACGTAATGTTCTCAAGGTTACCTTGGGTCATTGCAATGGTGTCGATTGTTCCGTCATCGTCGATGTCGCCGATGTCGAATTCACCGAATGTGTTCGCCATGTTGACGACGTGTGAACCTGCTTGCGGTGATGTTGAGAAGGTGTAGGTTGCAGGGAAGAGGTTTGTTTGACAATTGAATTCAATAACGGTTACGTTGTCATCGTTCCCGGGGTTTGTGGTTTGGCCGGTTGCATAATCCGTACCTTCGGATCGCAGAAGCCAAATGTCCTCATCGTAGCATTGGCTTCCCAGACCTTGCTGTCCTTCGCCCCAATCACCAACTTCAAGACTCCGATAGGAATTTGTGTTTGCCGTTCCCAGCGCTGTTACCATTGGTGCAGTGCTTGCTCCAATTGGACCCATGTAGGTCACAACACGTTGGTTGGAGATATCGTTTAGGAGGTCGAGAATGAGAACATCGTCGTTACCGTCTTGGTTGATATCGCCAACAACAAGATCCCACGCCCAGAAGTGAGTGAATCGCTGGCCAATGGTGAATGAGTCAGAGTTGCATCCGTCGTTTTCGAGAATGGTGAGGTTGCCTGGCTCACCTGCTGGTGCGCCATTGTCGTCTGTCTTGAATGGATTGTTTCGCTGGAAGATGGCGATATCAGGTGCGCTGTCTCCATTGAATTCACCAACTTCGAGGAATTGTACGTTAGAGAACTCGTCCCACTCTGCGTTTCGGGAGGTGTTCTTTGAGACCCACACATCGTAACGCTCAGTGAAATCCCCTGTACCGTCGTTCAACAGAATAGTGATGGTGTGAGTACCATCGGTCGCTATGGCCATATCGTTGTGGCCATCGCAGTTGAAATCCGCAATACCGATGTCAATCGGATCTCGGTTTGTGGTGTAGTTTCGTGCAGCAGAAGCACTTGCATTGGTTGCAAATGCGGCAGTTGTCGATAAGACCATTATGAGTACAAGGAATACGCTTCGAAGTTTTGCCCCGATTTGGTTTGTCTTTGTTTGCATCAATATCACTCATCTAAGCCACTCATACTTCCACTATAACCCCTTTGATGCTACGCTTCGCCAAACGGGATGCGAATGTGCGATATTGCGGCCCATTTGTTACTTATCCGAGCCAACGCGGGGAAGGACCCCAACCCGTCGAATCTCCGCCGTGAATTTTAACCAATTTTCCTGCAGCAAACAGCGATTCAAGCCACACGCTTAACTCAACTCCAGTTCGTCCGCCAAGTTTGGTGCTCGCCACCTCTTCAATCATCTCGGTTGCAAGTGCGGTACGCCCCCCTTCTCGGACAATAAGGCGCATGAGTTCCTTCAGCCAAGCCTCTGCCATGGGATCAACACTCATCTCTCCTTGAATCGGCCGGGGTTCGTCAAGTTCAGAAAACGCATCCATCAACTCAAAAACGTCGTTTTGGCTGGGTGGCTCGAGACCAATTTTTTCAATTTCGATTTCAACATTCAATGCGCCAATTGGACGTTTTACAACCGGGATTCTGCTTGGATCAGGCTCTGGCCCCATATCGGTTGGTGCTTTGAGTGTGTCTTCTTCATCAATGTCTTCAGATATTGCATCGGGCTCTTTGGAGCGCACTTGTACGCCTATCGGCATTGTGAGACCTACGTCGGACAGACCAAGTTCATCAACGATACCTTCGACCCACCCTTTTTTGCCTTCAATTATTACATTGACATCTGTTTCATCAGAGCGAAACGTGAAGCGAACGTCTCCAGATGCCACGACTTCAGCTCCATCCGATTCCATTTCAAGATATCGATTCTGTGGATGTTGCGAGTTGACGCAAGACAGTATGGAGAATTCCTCCGTTTCGATAATATTCGACCTCAACAGGGGTATCAAGCCGCACTGAAACAGTGAATGTTTTGCTCGCACCGTTTGGGTGTGAGGCTGTCACGGTCAAATCTTGTAGAGGTTGAACATCGTTTGTTACAGGGATTGTGAACGATTCTGTCCCATCGAGTCCGAGTGATTCATGCGATTCTCCTTCCTTGAACGTCAGCGGTAGGACACCCATGCCAACCAAATTCGACCTGTGAATACGCTCAAACGAGGTCGCAAGAACTGCTTTTACCCCAAGCAAGTAAGTGCCCTTGGCGGCCCAATCTCGTGAAGAGCCTGTTCCGTATTGCGATCCTGCTAGGACGACCATCGGGCCATCGTTGCTCATTGCAGCCTCGTAAACAGAGGTGATCTCACCCGTGGAATGGTCGATGGCATATCCGCCCTCTGTTCCGGGAGCAAGCTGATTACGAATTCGAACGTTTGCGAACGTGCCACGCATCATAATTTCGTGGTTTCCTCGTCGGCTTCCAAATGAGTTGAAATCGCCTTTTTCGACGTTGCGTTCAACAAGCCATTTCCCTGCCGGGCCGCTTGTCGGGAAAGATCCTGCAGGAGAGATATGATCCGTTGTAATCGAATCGCCAAGTTTCAACAGCACTTTCGCATCGTGAATGCCCTGGATTGGGTCAGCCTCTGGCGAGAGATCTTGGAAGAAGGTTGGAAGGCGTATGTAGGTTGATTCTTCTTGCCATGGATAGAGTGGGCTGGGTTCGGAGGGAATGGAATCCCAACGTGGCTCATTCATCGCATCAGCATAACGTTGAGTAAACATTTCTGGCGTGATGGCGGAACGTGCCTCCTCGATTTCAGCAGTTGAAGGCCAAAGATCTGAGAGCATGACAGGCGAGCCATCGGCTGCTTGTCCAATCGGTTCGGTTGTAAGGTCGATTTCGAGGGTACCTGCGAGTGCATATGCAACAACAAGTGGGGGTGATGCTAGGTACGATGCCTTGACTTTTCCATGGACTCGTCCTTCGAAATTTCGGTTCCCGGACAGAACGCTCCCGACAACAAGATTTGCTTCATCAATTGCAGCATCGACTTCCTCGGGTAGTGGCCCCGAATTTCCAATGCATGTCGTGCATCCATACCCAACGACATTGAAGCCGAGTGCGTTCAAATCGTCCTGGAGTCCGGTTGCTTCGTAGTATTCAGTCACCACTCTGCTTCCTGGAGCAAGGGATGTTCGAACCCAAGGCTTGACTTCAAGTCCATGCGAGCGTGCCTTGCGAGCAAGGAGTCCCGCAGCAAGCATGACGTCTGGGTTTGAGGTGTTCGTACACGAAGTGATTGCTGCAATCACAACGTCACCATGATTCAAGTCGTAAATTTCTCCATCGCGTTCAACAATGGCTCCGTTGTTGAGTTCGGATTCATCCAGTCCATGACCCTCGAAACCCAGCTCATTGGTGAGCGACTGCACAAAATGAGATTTCATGTCTTTCAAATCGACACGATCCTGTGGTCGCTTTGGACCTGCAAGTGCAGGAAGAATTGTGCCCAAATCCAGCTCCAAAACATCGGTGTAGGTTTTTTCTGCATCGCCTGCATTGTACCAGAGTCCTTGCGCCTTGGAAAACGCCTCAACGCCTGCAAGAGCCTCTTCGTTGCGGCCCGTCAACCGGAGGTACTCAATGGTACGCTCATCAACGGGAAAGAATCCACAGGTTGCACCGTACTCTGGCGCCATGTTAGCAATTGTTGCACGGTCAGCAAGGGACAATGCTGCCATCCCTTGCCCAAAAAATTCAACAAATTTTCCGACCACACCGTGCTCTCGAAGCATCTCGACGATCCTCAGCGTCATGTCTGTTGCAGTAACTCCATCGTTGAGCGAACCGGTCAATCGTACGCCTACAACGTCTGGAGAGAGCATGTAAATCGGTTGGCCGAGCATGACGGCTTCTGCTTCGATTCCACCAACCCCCCATCCAAGAACACCAAGACCGTTGACCATTGTGGTGTGAGAATCGGTTCCAACGAGGGTATCAGCGAGCCAGATATTGTTCTCTGTGCGAGCAACACTGGCTAAGAATTCAAGATTGACCTGATGGACGATTCCTCGAGATGGTGGAACTGCCTGAAAATTGGCGAGGGATTGTTGCCCCCACTTGAGGAATGTGTAGCGCTCCATATTGCGATGATACTCAATGTCAAGGTTGAGTTTCAATGCATCAGGGTTTGCTCCAGAAATGTCGACTTGCACAGAATGATCGATGACAAGATCGACTGGAACTTGGGGATTGACTTTTTCTGGGTCTCCACCCATCTGGACCATAGCATCACGAAGTGCAGCCAAGTCAACGACCGCTGGAACGCCTGTAAAATCCTGAAGAATGACTCGGGAAGGACGAAACGGAATTTCACCACGTTCGCCATCGGCTTGCCATCCAGCAATGGCTTTGACATCCTCTTCTCGTATCAAGAACCCATCGCAGTTGCGCAGTGCACCCTCCAACAACACTCGGATTGAATAAGGAAGATGCTTGGTGGAAATTCCAGCATCATCAAGTGCAGAAAGCGCATAATACGCACCTCCAACCTCGAGTTCTCGCTTCGCCAAAAACGGGTCCAATTCGCTCATGGTTAAGCGGACTCGCGCCCCCCTAATCAACCGTGCTATTCTGTTCTCTGAGCGTTACCTACCAGAACTTGTACCACGGTTCTTCAGGATCGATGAGCTCAACCGATTCCACAGTCACTGGGAACGTAGAGAGTTTGTTGCTGTCCGTACATACGGTTTGAGAGGCACCACAGCCAACTTCTGATATGGCATCAATGACTTCAACACCACTTGTGCTCATGCCATCGATTTCACCACGGTAGGCTTTTCCGAAAGCTGTATACGAACCGTCGAGATTGTACGCACCATCAGAATCAACAAGATAGAATTGACCCCCTGCTGAATTTTCGCTTGAACTGCGAGCCGCAGCGATTGTTCCTGGCTCGTGGGTTTGGCCAAACTCAGCAGGAATAACCCAGTTGGTCATGTCATTTTGGCACACGTCCGATTCACTGAATGGAGAAGGTTGACTGTTTGCACAGTACCCGAAGAATTCACCTGCATGGGCACCGGTTCCATCACCGTTCTCAAAGTCGCCACCTTGAATCATGAAACCGTCTACAATTCGATGAAAGATGGTCCCGTCGTACCTGTCTGCTTCTGCGTTCGCTCGAAAGCTTTCTGCGTGCATTGGTGTTTCATCATCATAAAACTCAATCCAGATTTTTCCAGTATGGTCAACGTTGTTCGTGTCTGTCCATGTTATCTCCATTACAACATTGCTATTGTTAGGCGATTCCGAGGTGTTTGCACCTGACAAAATTGCTAGAACAACGATGAATATCCCGAAAATGGCACCCATTCCAGCCAGTGTCGGCCCTCCGTTGTTGAACAATCGAGGAATAAAGGTCTCAGATATGCGCTTTTCCTGCATTTCATTGAGGAGTTTGTTGTAAAGAGAACTGGTTTTCTTGTCCTTAGGGTTGTTCTTGCTTGCCTCTCGCAGGAACATAGCGGCCTTTCGATAGTCGGATTTTGAATCGTTTGCTTTGGCGATGTTCCACGTTGCTTCACCGACCAATCGTGCGGTCATTGGGTCACTCGCCTGGGGGTCCGCTGCCCGTAATGTTTGGAGCGCACCCTCGTTCTTTCCTTTCGTGATGTCCTTCGCTGCTTTTTCCCAAGCCTCGCTTAATGCATCGTCCGCCATGGTTGTTCAGAACCGCTTCCATTTTTGACTTTCACGGATAGGAATGATGAGGTTTTTACTACAACATATTGAAGTGATGAAAGCGATGGGCGTAAATCAGGAGGCCGCGACCCGCGTCGCAGAGCCTAAGGAGACACAATAGATGGATACCATCGCCAACGACTTCACCATCAACATCGCAACCGCTAACGGAACCGGATCACAATCAGCCAACCTGATTCTTTTGCAGTCTCTCTTCGACATGGGCGTCCCTGTATCCGGAAAGAACCTCTTCCCTTCCAACATCTCCGGCTTGCCAACGTGGTACATCGTTCGACTCTCGGATGAAGGATACCAGGCACCCGGTGATCGGACGCACATCCAAGTCCTCGTCAACAAGGCGACATGGGCCGAAGATTTGGCTGCACTTGAACCTGGATCGGTGGTCGTGTGGAACATGGACTCAAAGATGCCCATGGACCGTGAAGACGTCGTTTCTTATCCTGTACCCATGACAAAACTTGCTCGTTCTCTCAGTCCAAAGCTGGCGAAACTCGTGACCAACATCGTTTACGTCGGGGTTTTGGCTGAATTGCTTGGCATCACTGACGAAGCTCTCCACAAGGCGGTTGCAGGCCAATTCAAAGGAAAGGCATCGGCGATTGAACTCAACACAACTGCACTTGAACTTGGACGCAATCACGCAAAAGAGAATTTCACGAAGAGCGACCCGTATGTTGTCGAATCACGGGCGACAGAGCAACAACGCTTCTTCATGGAAGGGAACGAAGCAACCGCACTTGGTTGCATCTTCGGTGGAGTTCAACTCCTCGCTTGGTATCCGATCACACCATCCTCAAGCCTCGCTGAAGGCATCATCGGTTGGCTGCCTCGCTTACGCACCAACGACGAAGGCGAATCCACGTGTGCAGTCATTCAAGCGGAAGATGAACTCGCAGCCGCAGGAATGGTTCTCGGGGCTGGCTGGGCCGGAGGGCGTGGAATGACCGCAACTTCAGGACCAGGAATCTCGCTCATGCAGGAATTCATTGGATTGGCTTACTTCGCTGAAATTCCTTCTGTCTTCTGGGACGTCAACCGTGTCGGGCCCTCCACAGGGCTACCAACACGAACACAGCAATCCGATCTTTCGATGCTCTATGAAGGAAGCCACGGTGATACGCAACACATTGTCATCATTCCAGGCACCGTTGAAGAGTGCTTTGAATTCGGATGGAGAGCGTTCGATATTTCTGAGCGTTATCAAACACCGGTCTTTGGACTCTCTGACCTCGATCTCGGAATGAATCGCTGGGCATGTGAAGGCCTTACCTACCCTGACACGCCCATGGATCGTGGTAAAACAATTCGTGAGCAAGATGTCTTTGATGCGATGGAGAACTTTGGACGCTACCGAGATGTTGACGGCGATGGAATCCCTTACCGTACGCTGCCAGGAAGCGGCATGGCCCCGATTCTCTACCGTGGAACTGGCCACAATCCGGACGGAGTCTACTCGGAGAAACCTGACGATTATTTCGCACTCATGAAGCGTCTCAGAGACAAAATCGATGGTGCGCGAGACAACCTCCCTGCTCCGTTGATGCGCGAAGAGGTTGAAGGCGATGTTGGCGTTATTTACTACGGTAGCATGGAAAATACAATTCAGGAAATTGATGATATTCTGGAAGCAACCGGTCTCAAGGTGAGTCAATGCCGCGTGCGCTCTCTACCACTTCACAGTGATGTTGAAGCCTTCATTCGCCGGCACCGAATGACCATTGTTTTGGAGATAAACCGTGATGGACAGCTCTGGGGTATTCTACGTCGAGAACTTCCAAACGACATTGTTGGTATGGTTCACTCCGTCGCATACTCGGACGGAATGCCGCCTCGTGCTCGGATTTATGCTGACAAAATTCTCGAAACAATCGAGGAGGTGAGCCAATGAGCGATAGACCTGCACGTGCCATCAAATTGAACGTCATCAACGAGCCAAAGGACAGTTACACAGGCGGACCCTCTTCACTCTGTCCAGGATGTGGTCACGACCAGATTTCCAATGTCATTGTGACCGCTGCTTGGGAGAATGGAATCAAACCCCATCGAATCGCGAAGATGTCGGGTATTGGATGCTCTTCCAAAACCCCGGCCTATTACCTGGGCCAATCCCATGGGTTCAACACCGTTCACGGACGAATGCCCTCTGTCACGACGGGTGCGTACGCCATCAACAAGGACCTGCTCTACCTCGGAGTGTCAGGCGATGGTGATACCGCTTCGATTGGGATTGGTCAATTAATTCACTCAATTCGTCGAAACATGGACATGGTCTACATCGTCGAAAACAACGGTGTCTATGGGCTCACAAAAGGCCAATACTCTGCGACAGCGGACATCGGTTCGAAAAAGAAGAAAGGAAAGGTGAACGAAACCCAACCGATCGACCTTTGTGCACTCGCCATCAACCTCGGATGTACCTTCGTTGCTCGCTCCTTCTCTGGTTCGAAGAAGCAACTTACATCGTTGCTTAAGGCTGCGATGTCACACAAAGGATTCGCACTCATCGACGTCATTTCGCCCTGTGTTACCTTCAACAACAACGATGAATCCATGCGGTCGTACCAGTACGTCAAGGAAAACGAGATTACACTGCACATGGCCGACTACATACCGCACTTCGAACCTATGGTGGAAGTCGAAGTTCCGGAAGGTCACTTCACAGACATCACTTTGCACGATGGTTCGACGATTCGACTTGAGACGATTTCAGCAAATCACGACCCGAGCGATTCCATGGCTGCGCTGACCGCTCTCCACCAAGCAGAGGTTGACAAGAAACACGTGACTGGTCTTCTGTATTTTGATGCCACGAAGCCTTCACTTGCGGAAGATCTTGGTCTTGTAGATACGCCACTCATCGATGTGAGTGATGAAGATTTGCGACCTTCCAAGGACATGCTCGATACCATGAACAAGGAATTCTTGAACCAATGATGCAACAAATCTCCTAAAAGGGAGCAGGACAAAGTGAGGATTGTGGACCAAAACATCCTCCTTGGAATTATCATTGGTGGAGGATCTGCTCTCTTTTTCCTCATTTTGTTTTTGATCAATCGCTTCCGGAAACAACGTGAACGAAAGCAGCAACTACGACTCCATAATGCGAGTCGAGCGCCTTTGTCGAGCATGCGCTCTCAGCGAAGTGATCGCCGCAATAGACGGAGGCACGTCGTATCGAGAGGATTGCAATTGAATCAACTCAGCGACACAGCGCAGCAAGCTTACCAGCAACGGCAACAACGTCGTGTTTCACAATACTCCGATCTACAGTTGGTTATGGATGAAATCTTCATTCCCGAGCGAGACGCTGTTGAAATTGATGACGATGAAGAAGACGATGCTGAGGATCGGTCGACGTGGATTGCTGAAAATGAGGACAACCTCAATGCTCACGCAAACTTGGTTGCAGAAGAAGAGGTTGGCACGGGTATTTCTGTACGAGTAACAGAAGAAGAAGACCGCGAACTCATGGAGCGGCTCGCTCGCGAGGGTGGAAAGTCTGGTGTTGTTCAAATCAGTCTCGCATGGGATGACTACAATGACCTTGACATGCACGTGTTCTGTCCTTCTGGTGAGCGCATCTATTTCAACAATCGAAAAAGCGCTTGCGGAGGTGAACTTGACGTTGATATGAACGTTCGACCAAAATCGAAAAAACCCATTGAAAACGTTGTTTGGACCAACGAAGCACCCGATGGCGAATACAAAATTGGCGTTCATTTCTACCGACATCATCGAAAGCGGCGAAGCAAAAAGACCTGCCAATTCCGTCTGCGTGTCGTAACATATGGGCAAGCCAAGGAGTACTCGGGTGAATTAACGCATGGCGACCCAATGTCCATGGTTACCTCCTTCGTTCTCATTAAACCAGACGAAGAAGAGTGATTTTGTGAGCGGCAAGTAGTCCCTCCCGGATTCGAACCGGGGTCGGAGGAACCAGAATCCTCCATGATGGACCGCTACACTAAGGGACTATACCCCTGCCAATTTGATTCACTTCTTGAAATCGACGGTGGCCGTAATCTCAAACATCTGCGAAGCGGTACATCCAGCGTGAAACCCATGAAAGCATCATGATGATCATGAAGGAGGCAAGAGCGAATTTCGCCCATGGACGCGGCGGTTTCTTTTCGGGCCAAGGGTCGATTCCGAGTTCTTCAGCTTCTTTGACCAGCATGGCAAGATGCTCAAGTTCTTCCTCTACAGAATTCGCCTTCATGATGCATCGATAACCTCCAAGTTCATCAATCTGCGTCTTTATTTCGTTTAATACGTGTATGATAGATTAATAAAATGAGATTTCTTGGTCTGGATAATGAACAAGTCACTAGCACTTTTGATTGTAGCCTCCCTCCTCCTCGCAGGATGTACTGAACTAACTACCAATGAAGATGGTGAAACGATGAACATCGAAGTCAACGAAGACATCGCCATCGAGAAAATCAACGATTTCATGACCGTTGATGAGGACGAATCTTTTGGAATCACAATGATGTATGAAATGGATCCAAGGGAGATGGGTATGGATATGCTCGAGGTCGAAGAAGACTCAGAAGCGGTCATCACAATCGAAATGACCGAAGCATGGTCCCCAGAAGGCTACCATTCTTCTTCAATTATGGGTTTGGCTGACAATGAATCCTCAATCAAGTTCGTAACGTCTGTAACCCACATTGGCACCACGATGTATGTACAAATGGGATACGAGACAGTAGGTGACATGTGTGGCGGCGAAGACACTCCAGAAGAGACCGAGATGTGCGAGATGATGTACGGTGACTTAGCCGCTCCTCAAGCCTACTCGATGACAACAACCACAACCCATACCGAAGTGATTGCTGCAATGGCTGAAGAGACCTCAGACAACAGTGAAGATATGGATCCATTGGAAATGTTGGAATTCTTCACATTTGTTGAATGTTCAGGAACCTTCACACCGGTCGAATCGGTTGACGGCCTACAAATCTTCAGTGTATCAATGGAAGGAATGGATGACGAACGACCCTCACCAGAAATGGCACTTTGTATGGCCGATACTGATGGCAGTGGCAGTGTTTCCTTTGAAGAATTCACTTCTATTGATGAAACCGATGAAGAAGACATGACTGCTATGCAGGCAGCCTTTGATGAGGCCGACACAGATTCTGACGGTCAGCTCACCGTTGATGAACTCGGAGCATTCATTGATTCTGTTGACGAGCACGACCTCGAGGATGATCGTGACAGCCACGACGGTGATGATCACGGAGACGACCATGATGACCGAGATGCTGAAGTTATGCCAGACATGGCCGTTGCATTCAACAGCGCTGGTGAAATCGAATACTTTGAAATGGGCATGGATGGAACGGTCATGAAGATGTACGTTCTTACCGAAGAGAGGGTGGATGAACTCTTCTCTAGCGTCGATGCAGGTGAGCTGGTTGCGCTTCCTTTCACAATTTCAAGCGATGATGATCCATGGGCAGGAGATGACTACTTCTACTGTGACGATGGCGAATCCATCCCAATGGATTGGGTCAACGACGGTATGGAAGACTGTGCCGGCGGTGAGGATGAGACAGACATGGGCGGATATGAAGAGTTCGTGTGTGATGATGGCGAAACCATCCCAATGGATTGGGTTAACGACGGTATGGAAGACTGCAATGGCGGTGAGGATGAAACCGACATGGACGACCATGACCACGACGACCATGGAGACGATCACGGCGAAAGCCATCACGATGGACCCACATTCATTTGTGGAGACGGTGAAGAAATCCCATTCGATTTCGTCAACGATGGAATGGACGATTGCGATGATGGAGCAGATGAACAGCAATACGACGCTGATGGAAATGAAATCAACTGGTTTGACTGCATGGATGGTTCACAAGTATGGATCGCACAAGTCAATGATGGAACCGAAGATTGTCCTGATGGTGACGATGAAATGCCTGACATGGACGATGGACACGACGAAACCCATTATGATGGACCCACATTCATTTGTGGTGACGGTGTAGAAATTCCATTCGATTACGTCAACGATGGAATGGACGATTGCGATGATGGAGCAGATGAGCAGCAATACGATGCTGATGGAAATGAAACCAACTGGTTTGACTGCATGGATGGAAGTCAAGTATGGATCTCCGATGTGAACGACGGCGTTGAGGATTGCCCAGATGGTGACGATGAAATTCAAATTGATCTCTCATGGGAGCCGTATTTCGGAGGATACTGTGAATGGGAAGGCGATTCAGGTGATGAGGACAGATGGTCTTGCAAGGACGATGTTTCTGATTCAGACTGGGACACATGGTGGTATTACTGTGAACTGCACGAAAGTGACTGGTTCTGCACAGACGACTTGGGCCAGGATTCAGAATTCGAAAACTCGAGCGATGGTGACCTCTATGATGGATCATACGACCATGATGGCGACCACGGTGACCATGGTGACGATCACGGAGACCATACTGGTGACCATGACGGCCACGATGACCA
>DAPT01000106.1 GCA_002502215.1 Euryarchaeota archaeon UBA124 | reverse complement strand
TGAACTCAGAAACGAACGCAACCTCTGCTGTTGGAGAATTATTGAGGAAATTGTCGTACCAAAGGCCAAAGGAAACCAAAAAGTACCGAAAAAAGGGATGGAGAAATTTCAAACAAAATCAAGGATACACACCCGTCTTCCCCCATTTCACAGAACGGTTAGACTTGATTCTTGATTCATTAAAAAAGTTTGAACAGTGCATCCCCGAATCGAATTTCCTCCCTATTGTCCATTTGTTCAACAGCTCAACTAATTCGGAGTTCCCTAGTGATGCAATTAAAATAGATTTAGTTGTAACCTCTCCACCATATGGAGACTCAAAAACGACTGTTGCTTACGAACAATTCACATGGTTTGCAAATAATGGCCTTGGTTTAGACAAAAGACCTGATGGGGCATTGGGGAGAGAAATGTTAGGAGGCACCATTCCTAAGGAGTTACCGGAAAAATTTGGTCATCGCACAACAGATCGAACACTGGAATTGATGCCATCTGAAATTCGGAAAAAGAACAAGGCCTTTTTGTTTGAGTATCTGGAGTCAATCAACAATGTAGCAGCAATGATGAACAAAGGTGGAATTGTGTGTTATGTTGTTGGCAACCGATCATGGAAAGGTGCGGGAAATAAACGGCTTCGTTTGGACCTGTTTACAAAATGGGCATTTGAGAAAAATGGTTTCAAATTGATTGGCAAAATAATTGAGAGAAATGTAATCAAGAAAAAACAGCCAATAAGAAGTTCCAACGATGGTGTAGCAGATGGTGCGGGTGAAGTTTCAGAGTCTATGAATTTCGAATATATCGTCAGATTACGTAAACTTTGATACTTCCAGAAGCATACTCTAGCCGAAGGGTTCAAACGGCTGACGGGGTATTTCCTGACATGGGCAATAAACAGTACCACGAGCACGAGTTAACCGAAGATTGGGCAAGAGCGAGAGATGCAAGCATCCACTTCGGAGAACTGCGAAATCATCGGAAATCAACAAAAAAGAATGATCGCAGAGTTTCCCTTTGGGTGGCCTGTGATTTCATGGATATGGGCGTGATGAGCGCTGAAACGATCCAAGACACGGACTGGCTGGAACTCGTCGAGCGATACCGAGCTGGACAGACGAGAAGCGGGAACCCACTTACCGAAGGCAGCATCAGAAAACGAAAGGAAGCCTTGGTTCAAATGCTTAAGGCAATGCAGTTGAATGAAACTCTGGCGTTTGTGCAAATGTGGAAGGAAAAGAAAGAAGTGAAGGATATCAGGTATTGGAATCTCGAAGAAACTGAAGCCATGCACCAGCATGCACTCGATTTAGCTCAGGACCCAAAGACCTTGAAACTCGCAACTCTCCACTTCCTACACTACCATATCGCACCTCGAAGGAAAGATTCGTCTATGTTCAAATGGGAGTACATCGATTTGGATGAGGGGATCATTCAATTTTCAGCCGATAAGAACGCTAAGCGCTGCTTTTCATTCATTGAACCGCGCTTCCTTCATGTTTTCAAGAACTTCAAACGCATGTTGGAAGATGAAGGTCATGACACCACATACCTCTTTCCTGAAACCATTGCAGGGCATTCGGGCACAACCAAAGAGATTTTACCACATATCAGCGACAAGACAGTCTACGAATGGTTGATCAAAGTCAGAAATGGTGCAGCCCCGTATTACAAAGGAGGCATTCGAAAATATTCGTCCCACAGTTATCGGCATACCCTCGCTATGCGATTTCTCAATAGTGGATCAACCTATGAAGATGTATCTCGAATCCTCGGGGATACTGTAGCGACCATCGAGGAACACTATTCCGAGCTGGTCGTGACACCCTCCTTCAGGAAAGCATGGGAAGCAGCACATGTTCGTGCAACCATGAACACGACAGATGGCACGGCACAACCAGAATGGCTTGACCGATTCAGGAAGGTTCGGACTCCAAATCACCACAAGTCCCTCGTACCCCATTCGCGGGGTACGGACTTCAAATGGGGAGCGGACGTACCAGGATTCGAACCCGGGTTTTCGGCTTAGAAGGCCAAAGTGATATCCAGACTACACTATACGTCCTTGTTCAATGCGGAGGCTCACTCTTCAAGAAGGTTACAATTGATTACAGCGGTCGAGCACACTTCACACATCGGCGAGGTTTACGCACCGTTCGTCGCTTCCATTCAAAGCCACAATGGCCACAAGTCCACGATTGGACTGTTTGGTTACCAAGCACTGCATCTCGCATTCTCTGAAGCAGCGGGGATTCCTTCAGTGAGGGAGCGGGAGCAATTTGCGAGACGAGTTTGTCGTGTTGCTTGGAGTGAATTGTCAATCCAGCTGCGTGGAGCAACTCGTGGACAAAGGTGTGCTTGTACAAGGCTTCGTCTTGGAGAAGTGCAGGATGCAGTCCGATGGTAATTGGACCGGGATCGAGTCGGAGTTTTCTTCTTCGAACCAGTTCATTGCTCCCCTCATCAAAACGTGTCATGCCAAGTCGGTCGTCTGTGACCTCAAGCCACTCCAAAGAGAACCTGTCAGCAACCCAGGGGCGAAACACCGCATCAAGAACGCCTGAAAGCGTGTGGATGACTTCTTCAACAGACCCTTCAGGGATGTATGGATCTTCATCCGGTTCAGGCGTATCTGCAAGAAGCCCGGATGCCTTTCCCGCCATGTCAATCCCTTGTGCATCTTCCTCATAGGTGTTGGTTTGGGAATGCTTATCATCGGCATGACGGTCGCAAAGATTGCGTAAGCACCCAAACGGGCGTGTAGATCAGTTGGAAGATCGCTACCTTGGCATGGTAGAGGCCCCGAGTTCAAATCTCGGCACGTCCACCACGAATTCGAATTAGTGGTGCAAATTGAACAATCGAAGAACTCCAAACCATCAGGACGATTGCTCCGAGGGCATAGTTCAGTGAAATCATCGCAGACACAATCCATACACCGATGTAAGCGAATGAGATTGCAAATGCCAATACTGAGATGAACAAAGGCGCTTGTTGAAGTCGAGGGTCGATGAAGGAATAGACATAGTATCCTCCACCAAACATCGCAAAAGGAAACGCAAAGAAAGCGTACGACAAACCGGTTAGAATCCCAAACAGCATGTAGCTGAATTCCAATTGTGGTGTTGTGAATAAGATTTCAGCAACTAAAAAGAGTGTGCAGAAATTGTGCATCACTTGATTGTGGAACCAAAATTGGCGGCGATGATGCTCCTCATCCTCGTGATTTCTAGGAAGTATCACAAAGCGTACAACTGTTGATGTCAAAAACGATGCACCCAACGCAACAACAAAAAAACCGCTTATGAGAACGTCAAGCAATGCCGAAGGAGTTGAATCTCTCCACATTTGAACAGAGGCGAACATTGCGAAGAGAAAGTAGAAAATACTCAAAACAAGCGTCCAGCTACTAAATGTGACGAGATTTTCAATCCCAACTGGATGAACGACCTCGTCGAGCTTTTGAGCATGGGAGCGAACCACCATGTGCCCATTTTTCATTCGAAGCATGTAGACGAGTGCTGAAACACACACGCAGAGACAAATTAGACGCCAAATGAGAATTGGTAACACCCATGTGTTAGGAGTGAGTGATTGACCGGTTGATTCCAGCATCGATGGGATGTCGAATACAAAAAGCAGGAAAAGAGCCAAGGCGCCCAAAACAAACAATGTCGTAATGCTTCGAATTATATCGTCATTGGCGTGGTATTGATCGAACGCCTCCATCGAAATCAAACCAAGAATTTCCTACTTTAATTCTTTCTTTTCGGACACGTTATCCTTACCAAACAACGAGTTCATCCACTTTGGTGACCACCAGTTCCACTTGCCCATAAGGCGCATGGTTGAGGGGACCACCAACGCTCGAACAATGGTTGCATCGAGGAAGATCGCCAAGGCTAAACCAAGACCGATTTGTTTGAGAATGACGACTGAAGAAAGTCCGAATGCCATGAAAACGACAACCATAATTGCAGCAGCGCCGGTAATCAGGCGGCCGGTCTTTTGCAAACCGTTTGCTACCGCTTGTGTGTTGTCACCCGTTACTTCCCATTCTTCGTGGATTCGCGAGAGCATGAGGACCTCATAGTCCATTGACAAACCAAAGACGATGCAAAAGATGATGACAGGATTTGTAGTTTCGATCGGCTGAGCTGTAAAATTGAGTAGACTCTCTCCGTATCCCCACTGAAACACGAAGACAAGCATTCCGAATGTTGCCGAGATTGAAAGAATGTTCATGATGATGGCCTTGATTGGTATGATGACACTTCGGACTTGGATAAAGATGAGAATAACCGTCGAGATAAAGATGAACGCCAGGGCGATCGGAAGATTTTCCTCAATTGCGTTTTGGACATCGAGTGAATAGGCAGCAAATCCTGCGACCAGCAATTGCCCGTTTTCGCCAGTGGTGAGACCATCAAGGAAATTGTCTCGATCTTCCCGAACATCGGCAACGAAACCTCGCCCATCCTCACCAGTGATTGGTCCGTTCAGTGAGAAAACGATGTAGGTCACGCCGTTTGATAGGAATTGATCTCTTAGGTAATCACGAGTGGCTACCTCCTCTGCTGTGAGGTATTCGTCGGGTGTTTGCCAATATGCGACCACGGATGATTCATTCATGCTTGCATCGGGTAAAGCATAGCCAAAGGCGTTGATGACACGCTCATCGGCCAAATGTTGCTGCATCCAACTGTGCGTTGCTCGTAGATTCTCTTCGGACAGTGGGTCTGTGCCATCGAAGTCAAGAACGACCATCGCGACGTTCACAGCCTCTTCAGGCCATTTTTCGTCCATGAGCTCAAAGCCTACACGAGTTTCGTCATCAGGTGGTAAAGCATCTCGAGATGCGATCGAGAAATCTGCATAAAGGAACGGCAAGCCTGCTCCCAGCAGGATGACAAGCGTTGGTATGAGAACTGCCCAAGGTTTGTCCATTACCGTTGTTGCTATCTTCGCCCATATTCCAGTTCCATCATCGTTTTTCGTACTGAACGAAAACGGTATTTTCCCGAAAAATACCCGTTTCCCAAGAATTGCCATCAAAGCAGGAAGGACAACGACTGAAAAAATCATGGCCACGGTTACTGCGAGCGTACCACCTATTCCAAGGCTGGGCAAGCCCGTATTTTCGAAGAAAAGCATCCCCATCAGACCAATTGCAACGGTCACGCCGCTGAAAAATACAGCTTTGCCAGCAGTTGCGACAGTCATCGCAGTCGAAGTCCGAATGTCCCTCCCCCGATTGAGTTCTTCACGGAACCGGTTCACCAGGAACAGAGAGTAATCCACCGAGACCCCGATCCCAATGAGCGTGATGATGTTAATGGCATATTGCGTTACGTCCATGGTATTCGAAAGCCAGATGGTTATTCCCATCGCTGAAAGAACGGTCAGAACTGCGACACCGAACGGAAGGAGGGCAGAAATGATGGTACCAAATACGATTCCAAGAATGATAACCGTGAGGGGGCCGGATATCAGTTCAGCCTTCACCAAGTCTTCTTGAATCCGTAAATCAAAGGTCACATCAATAGCGATTTCACCCGTTCGCCAAGATTCGAAATCGCTATCCATTTCGATGGTTTCTTTGTTATCAGCGAACAGCTGTTTTGCTTCTTTGCGATCTTGATTAATTGTCACTCGATTCTTTGCCCAAAAACCATCATCGCCTTCGTAGACATACTCATTGCGTTCGTCTCCGCCAATGTCCCATGAATATTGGATTGTCACGTCATCCATCGAAGCAAAACTTGTCAGGGCATCCTGCACTGCTGTTCTCCATTCTTGGGATGAGTCGTCAAGAGAACTATGATGAACAAGGAGAATGAAGCTCTGTGAACCCTCGTCTTCGGCAATGAAGGCGCTGTTTCGCAACTCACCGGCTTCTACGGATTCCAAATCCCCTTCGCCCCAAGATTCGGCCCAGTTCGCGCCCATGCCGATCATTGAGGCCATTCCAAGGCACGCAATCAGGCCAACAGCAAGTACCACCTTGCGACGATCATAAGTGAATTCGCCGAGTTTGTAGAAAAAACGGTCTTCTAGGAGTTTTGGGTCGGTGACCGATTCCATGTTTGTCCCGTGTAAAAACGGTATATCAATTCATGTATTGAGCGGCTCTTATTTTCCACCAGTAGCGCGGCTGGTTGGGCCTGGCAGAGGGAGCGTTTCCGCACGATTTTCGACCTTCTTGATAACGAAATGTTCTTCTCCATCATTGTCCGTTGGCTCGGTTGATAAATCGACTTCCATACCGAAGTCTCGCAACGAGGTTTGGTCTTGAGGAAGGCCCATCTCATCGTTCTCTTCAAACAACTTCGCATCAACAGCGTGTGCATACGCCACCTCATCAAGAGCTTCCACTGCGATGAACATTTGTTGCGGCAAGCCCCCGCTAAGTGGGACAACATGAACCATTTCTGGTGGAAGGCGCCCATCAAAATTTGAGTAGTAGGCCATGGAGTCATCTTGCATCACGAAGTCAATCTGATACCATCGGTCATCGTTTGGTTTTGGACGCAATCGTATGTGAACCAACAGTCCCACTTCTTCTGCATCATCAACGATACCTGCTTGCTCAATCATGGATTCGAAGACAGGACCAAGGAACGTTTTTCCATCGTTTTTCAGTTCTTTTGCATGACGACCATATGTGTAAAGAACACGGTTTTCTGCGAAGTCTTGGCGGCAAACGATAACAGTGGTGTCGGAATCTTCTCTCATGCATATATAGAAGAAAGTCGAGAGTACTTAATCATAGCCAGATTGTGAGGAAACACTCACTCAATACAAGTGTTCATCAATGAAATCTTCTAGGCTTCTTCATGGAACAGGCAATTCTTGGCGGAGGTTGTTTTTGGTGTGTCGAAGGTGCATTCAAACGCATCAAAGGAATCAAATCAGCGCTACCTGGTTACGCTGGCGGCCACCGACTTGACCCCACCTACGAGGAAGTCTGCCGTGGCACCACTGGCCACGCTGAAATCGTTGTTGTCGATTATGATCCAAACGAAATTTCCTTCGAAACCATTCTCGAAGTCTTCTTCACAGTCCATGACCCGACCCAACTGAACCGTCAGGGCAACGACGTGGGAACGCAATATCGCAGTTGTATTATGCCAACCAGTGAATCACAGAAACAACAAGCATTGGATGGAATTGAATCCTTTGCTTCTCTCTTTGACAAACCGATTGTCACAACCATCGAAGAAGCAAAACATCTCAAGATCGCTGAAGTTTATCACCACGATTACTATGCAAGAAATCCCACTCAGGGATACTGTGCGATGGTTGTCGGCCCGAAACTAGCAAAAGTACGCAAAAAATTGGCTCATTTGTATCAATAATCAACAGACGACGCCTACGCGAAGTTGAAGAAGTGATTTCTTGTCGCTGCATCATGGTCAATGGAATCTTTCAACCACCAGCACCTCACAATGAGCCCGTAAAGGGATACGTCAGCGGGTCCAATGAACGCACCGAACTTGAAGCAGAACTCGCTCGTCAAATGTCTGAAGTAATCGAAATCCCTTGCATCATCAATGGTAAGGAGGTTTGGACCAACAATGTTGTTGAACAGGTTCTACCGCACAATCATTGTCACACGCTCGCCAGAGTCCATCTGGCCGGAGAAGAGGAAGTGCATAATGCGATCCAGGCCTCGCTTGATGCACACAAAACATGGTCGACTATGCCCTGGGAAGCACGTGGTGCAATTTTTCTAAAGGCTGCCAATATGCTCGCTGGAGAGCGACGTCAAGAAATCAATGCCTCTACAATGCTCAACCAATCCAAAACGTGTCACCAAGCTGAAATTGATTCAGCTTGTGAGTTGATTGATTTTTGGAGATTCAATGTTGATTATGCACGACAAATTTACGAAGATCTTCAGCCTCCTATCTCACCAGAGGGAGTTTGGAATCAAAGCGAAATTCGGCCGCTCGAAGGATTCGTCTTTTCTGTCACACCTTTCAATTTCACAAGCATTGCTGGAAATCTTCCATCTTGTGCAGCCATCATGGGCAACACAGGCGTTTGGAAACCGAGTCGAAATTCGTATGTTTCCAATTACAGAATCATGAAACTCATGATGGATGCGGGCCTACCTGCAGGCGTCATCAATTTCATTCCTGGCCGCGCCTCGGTTGTGGGTGACATCTGTATGTCGCATCCGGATCTTGCAGGGATTCATTTCACCGGTTCAACTGCAGTCTTCAGAAAACTGTGGAGAGACATTGCCAACAATCTCGAAAACCTTCGAAGTTATCCACGCATCGTCGGTGAAACCGGTGGAAAGGATTTCATCGTTGCACATCCAAATTGCGATGAGGAAGCCCTCATTGTCGCATTGTTGAGGGGTGCATTTGAATTCCAAGGCCAGAAATGTTCCGCTGCGAGCCGGGCCTACATCCCAAGCTCAGTTTGGGGACGAATCGAAGCGACGTATGTTGAAGAAGTAGGAAAAATAACAATGGGCGATGTCGCTGATTTCACGAACTTCATTGGCGCAGTTATCGACAAAAAGTCCTTCGAGAACATAACCGGTTACATCGACCGAGCACATGCAGACGATGGTTGCTCGATTGTCACGGGAGGAAACTACGACGGATCAACGGGTTACTTTGTGGAACCAACAACAATCGTTTGTTCGGATCCTATGTACGAGTCGATGCAAGAGGAAATCTTTGGCCCCGTCCTGAGCATCCACATCTACGATGATGATAAGTTCGAAGAGATTCTCACCACATGCGATTCAACGTCGGAGTATGCGCTGACAGGATCGATTTTTGCAACCAATCGAGAGGACATTGAAGTCGCTAAGGATGCCCTGCGTTTTAGCGCTGGAAACTTCTACATCAATGACAAACCAACCGGTGCAGTTGTTGGGCAACAACCGTTTGGTGGTGCACGTGGAAGTGGAACAAACGACAAAGCCGGTAGCCCGCTTAACCTACTTCGTTGGGTATCACCACGCTCAATAAAAGAGACGTTTAGCCCAGCAAAGTCTTGGGGTTATGGCTTCCTTGAGTGATGCGGCCATCGTCCTTTTGCTTCAAGTGCATTCTGGACTTTCGGTGTAAGCAATTCTCCACGTCGGTTCCTTGCTACAAGTGAAAGAAGATACCAGCCTATGGAAAGAATCGGCGTAGCCACCAGCAAGGTTAATGAAAACCAGACCATGAGGTTTCCATCGGTTGCATTCCAAGACCAGACACCTGTTCCAATCATTGTCAAGACAAGGAAGATGCGTGATGCTTCGCTTGGGGTCGACATGCCTCGATGATCGATGCGAGGAGCAAATAGTCGATTTACGAGGCTCATGAGGTATTCTAGTACCATTTCCTTCTTCAAGAACTGTTTCAGTGCTAGCGAAGTCTTATTGATTGCAATGTGGAGGCCCAACCCCGCAATGATGAGTGCTCGAAGCCGACTGCTGTTTCCGTGAAGACTGATGGGCGAACTGAGCGGGACTCCTCCCCATTGTTCATTTAGGTCCTATTCCAATCCACGGTCATGCAGGAGTCAATCGCCTCATCGACTTCGCATCTGAACACGGAATCGAGATGGAGCAGCGTCGGTCGAATGCTGGGTATCGTCATTCTGCTCTGGGTACTGGCGCAATTTGTCGTTCTCATTGCAGCAGGATTCCTCGATGGAAATCTCGATGGTGATTTTGGGCCGCTTGATGGAACTCTGATCATTGCAGGAACGCTTTGTTCGGCACCCTTGGTTGTTCTTTTGTTGTTCATTCGAAGACCAAAACTCGAGCATCTCATCATTGCAGAACCGACTGCTGAAGGCCAACATATTCACTCGCTTCCGAATTCCAAAATCCTCCAGACACCTGTACCGACACGTATTCGTCAATTCATTGTCCGGTCAAGACACCCTCTTCGGGTACCTGTCGCCAAACACTTGTGGATGCTCTTTTTGGGGGGTGTGATCATCTCCTCTGTCGCATTCGCACCGCTCTTGGTGGATTCGACGAATACGATGTTCATCCTCTTGGCCTTGTTTGTAGCAATCCCTGCTTGGCTGGTCGGGTTCTCAACACCCGTGTTTGCTTGGTGGAGCTTCTCATCCTCACGTTTTCATCTGTCAACAACTCGGCAGCAAGGCGAAGCAATGCTCATTGCAGGGATGCTTTCGACATTCCCTGCCATCGTCATCAATTCTTTCATTGCCCCCGGAGCTGTGTTGTTTGTTTCGGGAGGTAATGCATCCGCATCTCTGGTCGAGAACATTATTGTAATTGTTTCTGCACCTGTCGGCGAGGAAATCTGCAAAGCCTTGGCCGTGTTTTCTCTTGCGGGTCTGATCGATTCAAAAAAGCGTGGATTTCAGGTTGGTTTCACTGTCGGGTTAGGCTTTGCTCTCCTTGAAAATCTGCAGTACATCTTGTTCAGCCTCTTTGCAGGCGAAGTTGTCGCTCTATCCTATGGACTCACAACCGTGGTGAGAGGCATCGGTTCAATCCCTGGCCATGC
>DAPT01000095.1:7140-12044 GCA_002502215.1 Euryarchaeota archaeon UBA124 | reverse complement strand
GTGCTTCTCCATCAAGAACCTCTCGCCTATACAGTGTTGAAACCAATGATTTCTAACAGGAATCTATGATTCCACACCATTATTGATAGGGGAGTGCATCGAGGGGTGTTCATGCATCCCTCAATTAACGTTCTAGGCACTGAACTCAAAACTTGTTCCTCCGACCCTCTTACCGGTTGGTACCGAGATGGTTGTTGCAACACAGATGAAAATGACCGAGGTTCTCACACCGTTTGCTGTGTGGTCACACAGGAATTCCTTGAATACGCAAAATCCCAAGGCAATGATCTCATGACTCCGGCGCCACACTTTTCCTTTCCAGGTTTGAAACCAGGAGATTCTTGGTGCGTCTGCGCACGAACATGGCTTGCTGCTGTCAATGAAGGTGCCGCGTGTCCGGTCGATTTGGAAGCAACCCATGAAGAAGCACTAAGCATTATTCCGTTTGATCTACTTGAGACCCATGCGGTTTAAGCGATGAAAATTGGAACACAAAGATCCGCATCGTCAACCAGATAATAATGCCCCAGCACAAAAGGTTGGGAAGGCCCAACCATTCGATTTGGTTTGGAAAGCGTTCTGACAACCATCCGATGGTTAAACTTGAACCTAACAAACTCCCCCCGTATACCGGGATAGCGGTAGGAAGTGTCCAAGCAAGGGATTTGTGACTGTCGAAGGTATACCACCGATGAACGAAATGCGCCATGACGCCCGTTAAGCCCCAGAACGTTCCCCAAAGGATTCGCACGTCCACGTCTGGTAATAGAAACATGGATGTGGTCCATGCAAGGTAAAATACAGTACTGTTGAAACCGCCCGCAAGAGCAAAGCGACCCAACGATCCACGAGGCACCAACCGATCGTGGAACTGAATGAGATCAGTCGTCATTGGTCACCACATCGCTTGGCTTTCCAGTACGAATGGTTCGCAAACGATTGTTGTCGTTTTGCATGGCATCCATCCATTCATACTTCACACCAAGTTGTTCTGCAAGAACGCCCAATGCTAAGGAATCTTTTGGCAAACATTTGCCCCCAAACCCACGATTCAATCCAAAGATAGGGTCGAGGTGAGAAGGACCAATGGGTTGTGCTTGCTCAGCCGTGATGATTTCGCGGATTTTGTACCAATCCTCACCAAGACCTTCACAAATATCGTACAATTGATTTGCAAACGTGACCTTCATGGCATAGAATGTGTTTTTGGTGTATTTGACCAACTCTGCTTGCGTCGGCGTGACGTGAAATGTCTGGTCACGACGTAGAACGCCAGCTTGTCGATGTTGTTCAAACACGCGTTCTGCAACTTCTGCGTGATGCGTACCACAGACGAGAATGTCTTGGTTTGCAAAATCTTCCAGTCGTTGACGTTCAACCAGAAATTCTGGAGAATAGGCTATTTTGAGGTGTGGGTATTCTTCGTGATAACGTTGGGTTGTTCCTGGAACAACGGTGCTTTTAATGACTGCAGTAAAACCATCTGGTAAGGCATCAAGCGTCGATTCAACGATGTGCGTATCGCATGCTCCAGTTTCAGGATGGGGCGGAGTTGGAACAGCAATGTAAGCGAAATCGACGTTGTCGGTTATGATTGACAAATCCGTTCCTCGAACAGGATCGTGGACAAACAAATCATGAGCATCCCCGAAGCAGTGTTCAATGGCTCCACCGACCATTCCGGCTCCGATTATTCCAATTTTCACTGCATCACCTCTCCCGATATGGACGAGGATTCAGTTTTCCTTCTTTTGCCATTATGCTGGCTTGAAGAAGTGTTTCTGGCGTACCACAATCGACCCATGTATCCGCACCTACGGAAACGAACTTTGCTTTTCCTTCAGCTATGTAAGCGCGATTAATATCAGAAATTGAGAAGGATTCACCCTTCTCTTCAACAGCACGATCGAGTTTGTCCCAAAATGTTTCATCAAACAGATAAATTCCGCCGATTGCAAGATTTGAAGGAGGATTCTCAGGTTTTTCAACCACATCGATGATGTTTCCATCATCATCAAGGACAGCAACTCCAAATGCTTGTGGATTCTCCTCCTCACGGGCAAGCAAAAGGCAACCGGGTGGTTGTTTGGCTTTCTTAAACTCTTGAACAAGATTGTCAAACTCGACGGTTGTGATGTTGTCTGAAAAATAGATCATCAAACGACAATCATCGTTGTGAGGCCGTGCCAGTTGCAAAGCATGTGCAACCCCTTGTGGCTCTTCTTCCAAAACGTAATGAATCTGTTCACCTTCAAGACTTTGTCCAACGTGTTTTGCAATGTGACCGATGTGTTCATTTGAGATGATGGTGATTCGGCGTATTCCACCGCGACGAATTGTTCCCAATGCATAATCAATCACTGGGCGATTGTAGAGTGGCAAGAGCGTCTTCTGGGTGTATCTCGTGAAAGGATACAAACGGGAGCCTTTTCCTCCGGCGACGAGAATTGCCTTGGTCTTCATGATTCCATCACTCAGCGAGACCATACATGTTCTTTGTCATCAACCGAATCTTCCAGAGATGTAACGCCGAGTTAATTCCATGTTTGGATCTCCGAAGATGACCGAAGTTTTGTCAAATTCAATTAATCGTCCAAGATACATGAATGCGGTGTAGTCACTGACTCTCTGTGCTTGTGACATGGAGTGTGTTACAATGACCACAGTAAAGTGCTTCTTCAGCTCTAAAATTAATTCTTCAATTTTTGCAGTAGCAATCGGGTCGAGTGCAGAACAAGGCTCGTCCATCAGGATGACTTCTGGCTCAACGGCAATTGTCCTCGCGATGCAAAGACGTTGCTGTTGACCTCCGGACAAACTCGTGCCCAACTCGTGAAGTCGGTCACTGACTTCGTCCCATAGTGCAGCTCTCCTTAATGCACTTTCCACAATCCGATCCAACTCACGACGGCTTGGATTGTAGTGCAATCGAACACCGTAAGCGACATTGTCATAAATCGACTTCGGGAATGGATTTGGTTTCTGGAAAACCATACCAACTCTCCGACGAATGGTGACCAGATCGGCACCTCGCGTCATAATGTTGTCATCTTCAAGTTCAATTTTACCATCGATTTTACAGATTGAAATCAAATCATTCATCCTGTTGAGGCAACGTAGGAGCGTTGACTTTCCGCAACCAGAAGGCCCGATTAGTGCTGTGACTGCGTTTCGTTCAAATGGAATTGAAACATTGTAGATGGCTTGCGCGTTCCCATAATGAAGATCTAAATCATGAATCCACATATGTGCTTCAGCATCAATGTTGAGCGTTCGTGTCGAATCAGGAATGTCTTCATTATCCGATTTCTGTGCCTCTTCTGACTCAGCGACATCCTCGGTCTCTTCATTGGATTCCTCTTCATCATCCTCGGCTTCTTCAGTAGTTTCATCTTCATTCTCATCTTCTGATTCTGCTGAAGCATCGCCCTCTTCCTCAGACGCATTGAAGTGTTGTTCAATCAGTTCCTTGATTGCAATCGATTCTTCGGTATCCTTGTCGCCGTCTGCAGCAGAGAGGGAGGTGAGAATACTCATCGCTTCCCCAACAGTGATTTCATGGGATTCTTCATCGTAATCGTCCATAATTTCTGCAATGCGTTCTTTTTCAGTATCAGCGATTTCACCATCCACTTCAACTAATTTGTTCATCATGGCGAGTAATTCGCCAACGGTAAGCGTTTTTTCATCTGATTCGGTCGTCATGTGTTAGAATACCTCCTAAAGTGAGCACGGAGTAGAATGGCTGCTGAATTCACCACGAGTAGCGTTCCAAGGAGGACAATTGAGGCTCCAGCAGCAGCAACCTTGAACCCTGTTGCAGGCATGTCGGTCCAGCGGTAGACTTGAACAGGAAGAACGGTGTATGCTCCTCTATCGTTCGTGTCTGCACCGGTGTAGGCGCTTGGGTCTGCGGAGAAGAGTTCTCGATCGGACCAAACAGGAAGGTTTTGCATGTACGGTTCAACACCAGGAATCCATGCAAACAGATAATCGAAATTCGGAGCAAAATCATACGAGATGTAGAAGAATGCATCAGGTTCTGTGAAGACGGATGCTACCGCTCCAACAAGAATCAATGGAGCGGCTTCGCCCATGATTCTTGACATAGCGAGGATGGTACCCGTCATCATTCCGGGCATGGCGTGAGGCAGAACGTGGTCTTTCGTCACTTGCCACTTAGTGCATCCTAAGCCAAATGCAGCATTACGTAGAGATGGTGGTACGGCTCTCAGGGCTTCCTGTGATGAAATTACGATGGTTGGCATAGCCATGGTCGCCATTGTCATTCCTGCCGTCAAGACTGTACCTCCAAGGCCTAATCCTATCCCTCTATCGGATAGGAAGAGGGCGAGGCCAAACAGACCGAAAACGATTGCAGGAACACCCGCAAGGTTGGTGATAAGTGCTTGAATGGCTCTTCGGAATCTGTTGTTTGGAGCGTATTCTTCTAACCAGATCGCTGCGCCGAGCGAAAGTGGAATAGCGAAAAGCATGGTGTAGGTTACCACATAGACGCTTCCCCAGAAGGCAGCACGCAAACCTGCCTTGTACGGTTCAGAAGAGGTGAAGTCTGACCATATGAATGGAATGTGAATGCCGACAGGTATAGACACCATGGCGATAACCAAAGCGACGAATGCAGCCATGAGCCATCCATCTCGCCCTTTCACGACCAAACGCAATCTGTCATCCTTGAATGTGTTCGAACGTGTGAGTTGCAGTGCTCCAAGAACCAGTTTCTTGATACCTGAGAGGATAAAGAGCAACAATAATCCTCCAACAATCCAGCCTTGGACAAGAATCCATGTGATGGCGATGTACCATGTAAGGAACGTAAGGGCAAGCAGAACGAGATCAACAACTCCTTCCGCCTTTGGAATCAATTTCTCTGGTCGTAACTT
>DAPT01000095.1:0-6747 GCA_002502215.1 Euryarchaeota archaeon UBA124 | reverse complement strand
ATAAACGTGAATGGAACGAGCAGTACAGGCTGTGATTCAGAGAAGGTTGAGAAGAAAATAAGTGCTCCAATGACTGTAATGATGAGCCTCACAGTTGCGCTAATCAGTCTGTTGGCTAACTCACTGGAGAAAGAGAACCATGAATACTTGGTGTAACGTTCTGATTTGACTTCACTTGTTCCAACCCAAATCATACCATCTCGAAGTTTGCGAATGGCTTTTTCTGGAGTTCGCATGACGAAAATCATGCCTACAAGGCCGAACATTGCGAAAAGAGGCAACCAAGGATCACGATGGTCGAGTACGTCTGCCCCACTTTCAAAGTTGATAGGAGCAGCACAACTTAACAACCAATCTTGTTGATTGAGCGTCCGAATTCCATCGCAGAACGATTGAGGTGTCGTTGGCTTTGTTGAATTCAATTCCTTTGCATTCCTGCAGTCCTTTGTTGCATATTCAAGGCTACTCTTTTTGTAAGTATCACTGCATTTATTCACAACAAGCTGTTCAACATACTCGTCTATTGCCTCTTGTTCATCCTCCGGGAATGTAGATTCCATGGAACGGTCTGCCCATGTTCCTTGACCGTCAATGAGGTTTGGAACACCATCGCTATCGATGTCTCGATCTTTTGTATCATCGTGAACACCATCGCCGTTTTCATCATTCAGATAAACAAAGAGGGCGAAGTCTGATGCGTTGATATCGTCCATCCACGCCCCAATCCGGGCTCGTTCTTGTTCATCATCGTCTGCAATTGCCTGAGTTAAGTCTTCGCTCAAATCGTTGAGTGTGTCATCTTTTTGCGAAATCCATTCATAGTCTTCAGGGCACTGATTAGGGTCACCATAGATAGGGTTTCTATCGCTGTCTTGATCGATATCCTCATCGCACAAATCGATGATTCCATCGTTGTCAAGATCATCGTCCCCAATAAACTTCGGCTGGAACCAATCGATTGGACTTCCCAGAGCAAAGCCTCCGATCTCTTGGTACGATGATTCCTTGGCATCCATTGGTGGCCCACTGGTTTGTTGAATGGTTACTGTGTAGTTCAAGTCATGGAGGATGAACAACCAATTGTCTGAACTCCTTGAGGGGCTTAAAACAAGAGTATTCGTTGTCTTCGTGTGGAAGATTGAATCAGAATCTTCGACTACCGTTCTTCCGTAATCAATTGAGTTTTGTCCATAATCGTTGATGTCGATTCTTCCATCCCCATTGACATCTTCAGAAAGTGGGCCTGCAGCTTTGCTGCACTTGAACGGGCCACCTGGAATTTCTTCAGGATAATAATCGCAAACCCCGTCACCATCACTATCCGAATCCCAGAACATGTTTCCGTAACCGTCGTTATCGTGATCATAGTTGATGAATCCCCTGTCATCGATCATAACCCACTCATCATGTCCATCTCCTGTCTCGGAAATTGCAATCTCTAATTCCGTGATGACGTTTAACCCAGAGTCATCAAGTTCTTCGATAACGTATCCGTCCTCGTTTGTGACTTCTCCGATGACGTAACTGCCAGTTAGACCTTCATCGAGGATATATTTCGAGGTCTCTTCCATCGTGCAGAATTCAGGAACAAACGACTTGATGTTGGCCGCAGGCTTGAGCAAAATCTCATCGACTGTGTCGAGGGGGATGTCGTCAGTCCCCTTTTGACTTACTGCGACGACATCTGTTCCTTGACCCGTATTGTAGAAAAGAAGGTCACCGTTTTGCCAACCTGTCCACGGAACCTGTCGATAAATAAGTCGGATTTTTCCATCGCCCCATGTGGACTGGTCGTTGCCGGCAAGTTCCATTGCTTCGTCAAGGTAGGCATCCTCTCCGACAGTTTCCCAGCGTAGTCCACGCCAAATGTAGCGCTTAAGAATTTCATCGTCGCTTACATCGGAAGTATCGTTGTCATCGATTTGAATCCAATAATTTCCAAGGTTTGGAGTAGGTGCAGTTTCTCTCCAGTAAATTGTGATTCGCCAATCTTCACCAAGTTTGTACTCGTATTCATCGGCGGAACCGATTAACAAAAGGTGGGAAAGCGACCAAGGTTCAACAGGCCTGTATGTTGTCCGAGCATCTCCTTCATCGCAAAGTGCTCTTTCCAAATCTTCAGCCAGATCCCACGTCGTTTGACCATTCAAATTGAAGGCGTCACCATCGTCGTTGAGAGCTTGGAAGTGTCGCTCAGTCCACGATGCTCTGATGGTGATGTTTTCACGCTCTTGGCGAAGATCGTCTTCTGCCCAATTTGGATTCCAGGTTTCTGCTTCCCATGAGAGTTGAGTTTCCGCAGGTTTGTGATAATACACGCCTGAATTGGGTCCTTTTTCCGTGTATGTCTCACTGCGCTCAACCTCAAATTCTTCGGTTGGAACGAAAGCCTCACTCGAGATTTGAGTGAGCAAGGTCACCAGAATGATACCACACGTAATGGCGATAGCAACAAACACTGTTCGTCCTGCTCTCGCAGCGAGGTACCTGCGTTTGAGTGAACGCTTTGGAAGAAGGGATGTACCAAACAATCCCTTGTCCGATAGGTCGAACTTACTTTCCTTCAATCGTAAGCCTCCCGGAAGCGAGTCATGATTCGGTGGCCAATGAGATTGAGGCCAAGCGTGATGAAAAAGAGGTAAAATCCAACAGCAAAGAGCGAGTAGTAAGGCGTTGTACCAATCGGTAATTCTCCGCCAATTCGCTGAGCGATGTAAGCAGTCATTGTTTGCGCACTACGGAACATGTTGTTCGAAAATGTAGCAAGTGTACCGACCGAGAGAGTGACCGCCATGGTTTCACCAATCGCTCTGGATAATGCGAGGATGATCGAAGCCAAAATCCCTGAAAGTGCAGAAGGGACGGTGACTCTAGCAGTCGTTTCAACAGGGGTTGCGCCCAGAGCGTAGGATGCTTGTCGCAGGTTGTCAGGCACTGCACGCAGGGCATCCTCTGATAGTGAAGCAATGAGTGGAGTAATCATAATTCCAACCACAATTGCTCCACTCAGTGGATTGAACAATTGCGGTTCTTCAGCAATCCAACCCTGTGCGAGGAAGTACGTTCCCACATCAACGATGATTGGGGCGATGACGACGAATGCGAAGAACCCATAGACAACAGAGGGGATTCCTGCCAAGAGTTCAAGAACTGGCTTGACGAAATTGGCGGTTCGTTGACTTGCATATTCTGAGAGATAGATTGCCGTACCCAGTCCAATTGGAATTGCAATGACAAGCGCCCCAAGAGCGACTTGGAGCGTGGTCTGTAGCAATGAGTTGACACCCATGTGGAGGTCTTCACCAACCGTTACAACGCTGACGGTGCGTACGTCTGTCTTCCACCAGGTTTGGGTAAGGAATTCTCCGAGAGAACCGTTGACGCGAGCTACGAAATCGAAGTAACACAGAACCAAGGTCACCAAAACAATGAGAATCATGAGCGAACGAGAATCGCCTTCCATAATGGCATACCGTTCAGCTCCAGCTTGGTTTCGACTGTCGCTAATGACAATCCCCATGAAGATAAGCGATCCGCCGAAGAAAATTGTGTGCCCTGTCTGTATTTCGTGCATTGAAAAGATTGCAAAGAATAGGGATGTCAAACCAATTGCAATCAGTGGTACGGGATAGCCCCCATCGATTCGGCGCACCATGATGGTAAGAATGATCATCAGTGCGAGCAACAACATCAGAAGGACAGGACTTGGAGGGCTAATAAGGGACATGAATCCGATCAGAACGATAAGATAAGCCACGCTCTTAAGTGTTGGAATAATGGCATCGATGGTCTCAACAGAGAGTTTCGGAAGCCACTGCGGACTGAAAACCGATGCAACAAGGACGCCAAGTGTAAGCAATCCAATGAGAATACCCAACCAGTCGACATTGGGCAGAATAGGATCGCTATCATAGGCATTCGGGATGCCATCGTTGTCCATATCATGATCAACTTTGTTCGCAATTCCATCTCCATCGATGTCGTTGTCTGCTAAGCCTCCTTGGCCATCGGCTTTCGTGTTCCAGACACCATCTTGGTCATAATCATACGGGAGATCATCGTCTCCGATAAGGTCCCAAGCATTGGAGCCGTTGCCTAGTTCTTCTCCAACATCGGCGATACCATCCATGTTTGCATTGGCCTTGAAGGCTAGATACTCGACGGATAGTTCCAGGCCATATGTCGACGCAAGGGCGTGAATATCGCTTGAGAGGTGATTCTCTTGAGTGAAGCAACCATCCACAACTTCAATATCAGCATCGTTGAGAAGGACTCCTAAATCGGATTGGTTTGCTGAATCATAGCCGCAATATGAATTCATTTCGACTCGAACAAAATCTCCTTCCTTGTATACGCCGACCGTTGAATATTCATTCAATCCGAGTGAATAGTTTTCCATATCCATACGGACATCATCGTCTCCGATCCAAATCGTTACCCACCAATCTCGAGCCAAATCTGGATTTTGCGTATGCAGAATAAGCGCCTTTTCATTTGCAGAAATTACACTTAGAGGAATTCGTGGGTGTTCACTGTCCCATTTGTCTGGATTGGTTGTGAAATAATCCGTGAGGTATGGTCTTCCTTCATCGACCCTAGGCCCCCGAATTTCCGTCCCATCTTCGAGCGTGAAGATTGATGGCTCTCGGTCATCTCCCTCAGGGTAGGACTTTGCATCAGCATTCCATTGGAAGCGATCGATGAGTGGATCAGCCAAGACCACTTCATGGTCCATGTCGAATTCAGTGATACACAATGAATTCAACCACAAAGGGTCGGTAATCGACCCATCAGAGTAATTTGCAGCATCCTTGATGCTTGCTTGCAGGTCTTGGTCCCAATCTTGTGGAGGTTTGAAATCGTCAGCTCCACATGCAAAGCCTCTGTAGAATTTTGAGCCGTTGTCAAAAAGGACGTAGACAATGCCCGAAGTAATCATCACAACGGTTGCTGCGAGCGCAAAGAGAACCAGTCCCGGGGCACCTTCTTCTATCCTGGCACGTATTCGCATTTCGACCACGGCCTTGTAAGAACCTAAGGGAATTTTGGCTTTGCTTAGCCGTCAATATTCTATATATGTCTAAATATAAGCAATTAAAAAAGGAGAGGCCGGGCACCTGAATGCCCGACCTCTCGGATTCATCAAGAACGTGTTCTTGATGTTTACAACGATCACTCGTTCTTACTCAATCAAGCGTAAACGCCTTGAGCAAGGATACGACGAATCATCTCTTGGTAAGTGGCGTCATCCAGAGGTACGTAACCGACCTCTGAGATGACAGCGCTACCGTCCCCTGAGAACGCCCACAGGAGGAATGGGGTGACATCATCCCAGACAGCGTTGTTCACGTTCATGAACAACGGCCTGGACAATGGTGCGTAGCTTCCATCTCGAACGGTCTGTGGAGTTGGGGCCACAGCGTCCTCAGGAGCGTCTGCAACACCATGGGTATGGTTGTTGGAGACTGCAACAGCACCGAGTGTTGCCATGTTCTCTTGATAATATGCGTATCCGAAGTATCCGATTGCGTTCTCGTCAGCGAGGAGTGCGTTGACCAACACATTGTCATCGGCTGATTGTGTGCCGGAACCAAATCCTGCAGCAGCTTCGTGAAGGATCTCTTCGTAGAAGTACTCGTATGTTCCAGAGTCAGCGTCAGGGTAAGCAAGAACGATTGCATTTGCGTTACAGTTTGCACTGAGGTCAGACCATTCCTTGACTCCGTCGCCGTCGTCTTCTGGTACAACACTTGACAAGTCAAGACCTGCTGTTGTCAATTCAGCATCGGTTTCTGCAGAGAAGACCCATCGGAGTTGAGCAGCGGTCATGCCGCCCATGTTCTGCATACAAACGTCAGCAGCACCGCCCTTCTTGGAGACAACTGAGAGTCCATCGACTGCAACAACAAGTTGTGTTACAGTAATGGATGTGTCACCAACAAGACAGTTGAGTTGTCCGTTTGCGTCAACAGTTCCTTCTGTGCTCTTCCAGTCACGGGACATGTCGCCAATGTCGACAGGCGTACCCTTAGCGGAGTTTGCACAGACACGTCCTGCACCTGCACCAGATCCACCGCCTTCGACCGTGATGGTAGTGTCACCGCAGATGGAATTGTAGTCTTCTGCCCATGCTTCAGCAAGTGGTAGAACGGTTGAGGAACCAGCAATGGAGATGCTTCCTGCAGCACCGCACATGTCTTCGAAGATGGCGGAGTTACCTTCAGTAGTTAATCCCTGGAGGTAGGCCAATCGTCCATAGACCATCTGATGTTGTTGGTAATCGTTCAAGGAAACGTATCCAACTTCTCCGACAGCTTCGTGTCCTGCATCGGTGTCCAATCCATAGAGCATGAATGGGATGGTGTTCTCGAGAGTTGCACCATCAACGAGGAGGTTCATGAAGAGCGGTCGAGAGAGTGGGTTGTAGGATCCATCACGAACGCTGTTAGCGTTTGGCGTGATCATGTCACCGTTACCGTTCTCGATTGCAGCAGCAGCGAGTGTTGCCATGTTCTCTTGGTAGTATGCGTATCCGAAGTATCCGATAGCGGTCTCATCACCGGTTAGAGCGTTGACGAGAACGTTGTCGTCAGCGGATTGTGTACCTGCACGGAATCCTGCAGATGCCTCGTCGAGTGCAGTTTCATAGAAGTACTCGTAGGTACCAGAATCTGCATCAGGGTATGCGAGAACGATTTCAGCGTCACCACAGTTTGCGTTGAGGTCAGACCATTCTCGGGTTGTGTC
>DAPT01000016.1 GCA_002502215.1 Euryarchaeota archaeon UBA124 | reverse complement strand
AATGAAAAAGCGGTTAGCCCGGTTATTGCAACAATCTTGATGGTTGCAATCACTGTTGTTTTGTCTGGCGTACTCTACGTCTGGGCATCGCAGCTAGCAGAAGGAAACACAGACGGTGACTTCTCGATGTACGACTTTACAGTGTCGGAATCGAATCAGCAGTTTACTACAGCAGCTGGTGAAGAAATTGCATACATGTCCCTTGACTCTGGTGAAGGCATGTCATGGGCTACTGTCATCGTACAAGTGTCCACCCAGAATGGACCGTACCTTGAATGTACAAACCCTGACAAGGCTGTAGACACAGGATGCGCAGTCGTCGACAACGGTGACGGCTCCTGGGCATTTGGCGAAGAAGTCATCATCAAGGAAGGAACAAGCGACCTTTGCGATGGTGTTGGCGTCTGTACGGTACAAGTTAAGGTTCTTGACCGATCGACCAACAAACTCATCTATGAAAGCTCCCAAAACAGCTTCTCTGGAGGCTCCAACAACGCTGGTGGAGGATCCACTGCATCGACTTACGACTGTGGAGATGCCACAAGCGTCAAGATTGCCGGTTCTTCTACAGTACTTCCTCTAGCCGAGATTTGGGCAGAGAACTACAAGGACATTTGCCCAGACACAACAATCACCGTTGAAGGTGGCGGATCAAGCGCTGGTGCAGGCCGTGTATGTGCCAACTCAGCAAAGGGTACACCTGTTGACATCGGTGACATGTCGCGAAACTGGAAATCCAGTGAAGCAACCGAAGGAAACAACGGCATCTGGTCCTGCTTGAAGGGCGACACCTCAATCACTGTCACTCAACTCCAAGTTGCAGTTGACGGATTGTCAGTAGTCTTCAAGAAAGGTGGCAACGCAGATACATGTGTTAACACACATCTTGGTGGTTTGACTGTTGCTCAACTCCGCTGGATTTTCTCCGCAGAGGCAGACTCTGGCTACACACCATCAAACGATGATGGAGACAACACCAAGGAATGGAGCGACCTCAGTGCTGACTGCGCAGACATTGGAATTCCTATCAAGTACCCTGATGCAGATTCAGGTACCTACGATTACTTCTACGATGTAATCCTTGATTATGCTTCAGAAGGATTCCGCTCAGGCACACAATCCGCTGATGACAACGTTCTCGTCAACGCTCTCTTGGGCGATGGGAATGCAATTGGATACTTCGGATATGCCTACTACGAAGAGAACCAAGCAACTCTGTCTTCTGCACCTGTAGAAAACAGCAACGGCGACATGGTTACTCCTGGTGCAACCACAGTTCGTGACGGATCGTACAACCCATTGTCCCGTTCATTGTACATGAACATCAACAACGACAACTGGGATACTGTTGGACCGTTCATCGACTGGGCCTTCTCAAACGACGGTCAAAACCTCGTTTCGAATGTCGGTTACGTTCCTCTCAACTCGCAAGACTTGGCAACCATGAAGTCAAGAATTGCAGCTGAAGGAAACTGAAGTTGAACACTCTCATGTCCTCTAATGGGCTCGTTGAGGGAGGCATCCCTCCTCGAGTCCTAATGGAGTGTATGAAATCATAGGGATTACATCCCTATGTAGCCGCCCTCTTAGGCGTTCAGGCGCCTGAGGGGGCCTTTTTTATTTCAAGGATCAACCTGGATCACAGGCGATGATGTTCATCGTTGACCCATCTGGTAATCATCTCGAATTTAAATCGTTCAAGGATGATGGTGCGATCTTCGACAACACTTGGTAAAAGCCGTCAGTTATCGGAAGAACGTTGAAGTTTTACTGCACAGGCAGTCGAGAGAATTGGTAACTGATTTTGTTGGCTCTGAAGATGACCTATTCTGTATGTTCTTTAATGACTCCAAAGTTAATTTCGACATTCCTACAATCCAACGTCCTTGAATTCTAATATGCAAAGAATTGAGATAGAGAGAGGGTTTGCATCGATTCATGGGGAGAGATGCACGCAGGGCACTTGGACTGGTCTGCATCATGATGCTCGCTCCCCTCGCAGGATGTTTTGGTGAAACGGGTGAAGATTCAAGGGTCGGTACAGGCGACGTTACCATCACTCCAGAGACATTGATCGGGGGCGTCTTTCAAGGATTAACAATCACCGCTGATAGAGATCTCTCCGCATACATTCCTTACCTTATTCTCAACACCGACACGCAATTCGTCCAAAATTCAACTGTTATTGATTTGAAGGCTGGTGAGAGCGTTCTACTCACCGTGCTTGCACCACCTCGAACGGACACAGCAGTCATTTTGGTTGGTGAATATGGACGGGAAAGTTGGCCGATCCGTTCAATCGATGAGTCTTGGAAAACGTGGTGGGAACGCGGAGGTTTCGAAGCGCAATCTGGGCAGGGCGTCTCACGTGTTGCTGGTCTGAACAATTCAATTGACATCGTCAACACAACCGTTTCGAACGGTGGTGCAGCGACACCAATTCTACTTTCAGTCGAACGTCCACAAGCACCCGGTTTTACTGAATCCGAAGGGGGTCGGCATTCCACCGGTCTTGTTGATGGAAGGACCGTTTTCAATTACATCAACGTCATGTCGGACGAGACCCTCGACCCGACAGATGCAGCGGATGGGGCGGTAGGCTACCTCGATCGATGGGCGGGACAGGGGAATGCAGCCTACGAAGATGCGGCACAGTATCTCATACAAACGATGGAAAACTTTGGGCTTGAAGTGATTGTACAGCGGTTCGTTTACGATTCGTTGATGACGGGAGCTCAAAATCCAGAAGCGTACAACATTTGTGGATATCGTTGGGGAGAGGTTGATCGCGACAAATGGATGGTTTTTGGCGCCCACTTTGACATCGCACCGCCAATTAATGGTGGTATGCTCGACCCCCACATCTTCGGTAGAACCTACGGAACTCGAGTCGGTGCTTATGACAATACTGCAGGGACCAGTATGGTTTTGACCGTAGCTGAAGCAATGGCCGACTACAACACGCGAAACACAATGGTGTTTTGTCTGTGGTCGGGAGAAGAAGGTGGGAAACGTGGTAGTGATTTCTGGACTGATTACTGGGTGAAGGAAGACAATCCAAATGTTGAGGTTACCAATTATGTCAATCTCGATATGGCTGGTGTAAACTGGCCTGGTGGCGGCGGTGCGCCGTGTGGGGATGGGCATGGTGGAGGTGAAGGGAACTGTGATCCTGAGCCCCAAGTTGACCCAGATGGTTACCCGAAAGATGAGGAAGTTTGGCCTATGCGCGTTTACATTGGCCCAAGCCTTGACCATGATGTCATGAATCAACCTGGAATGGTTGGTCTTGCAATGTGGATTGGTTCTGATGCTATTGGAGTTGAGGAGCAGATGTCTCCATTGTTGGGTGAAGGGTACGATGCTGCAACCTGGAAAGTTGATGATTGGATGGCAAAAGACCGACCAGAGATTATTGTCTATGAAGACACAACTGCTCGCTCGGATCACGCAACGTTCCAAGACAACCTAGGAACTGTAACGATGGGTTTCGGCGGCCTCGTGGACGGATATTGGTGTTATCATCAAACGTGCGATACGGTTGATGAGATGATTGATTGGATGGACACAACCGGCAAGGATTACGGTGAGGAGCAAAGCGGAACCAGCAACCTCGTGGATGCACTTGACACAATTACATGGTGGGCCACATTCTCGTTCTTCCATTTGGACCAAGACCCAATTAGGAACGCATACTTGGATGCCTGACGAACGGAATTTTTTCTCTTCTTTATAGCACACAAGTTATATGCAAACGTCGCGAGGCGGCAGCATGGAAGATGGTCAATCGCCCCTTGCAAACTGGGTTAAAGAGAATACCTCCAATGCAAAATTGCTTTCTGTTCTTTTGCTTATTTTTGCCGCATGGGCAACTGTAGAAATCGTTACGAATGTTGTTGGTAACGAAGTTCCCCCTGTCACTGGTATGGAAACCAACGACGATCCAGATGACACACAGCGCATCAACAATGGTGTAGTTGTTGGTCTTGGTGCAGTCGCTGGTACGCTAGGAGTCGTTCTCCAACTCCTTCTTCCAAGACATGAAACGGAAGATGTTCGTGAATCGATGCCTGAAGAAGATGAAGAAATCGATGAAGTCGTTGATGATATGATGGAAGACATCGGCTCTGATGAAAATGATGAGCTGGCCGATTTGGAAGATGTAGAAGTCGAAATTGACGATGAAGATGCAGATGACGAAGAAGTCGATGTCGGGGGTAGCCTTGAAGAAGGAGATGAAGTGCCTGAAGTCGAAGGCGACCAGTCTGAGGACGATAACTCGCCGGAAGAAGAGGAAAAAACTCCCGTAAAAAAGAGGAAATTTTGAGGTGAAAAAATATGTGGGAACACCGAGCAGTATCGCATAACCAATTCAAAGAAAGTGGACGAATTACTCCAACAGAAACGTACGTTCAGCTGATGGATAAAGTCGAAGACGCAGTCAAAGAAGCACAAAAGATGCCGTTTGACCATGAAGAATTCCTCAAGTACATTCCAACACAAGGGCCTTGGGAACCAATTCATGAAACAGATGATACCAAGGGCGACCCTCGTACACGGTACATTGGACCTGGCAGACCAAAGCTGCTGAACACCAATCTAATCCTTGGATCAACCTGGATTGAATCAGAGCGTTTCAAATTCGAGCGCAGAATCAGTACGTTGTCTGATTTCCTAAAGCAAAAGACTGTGGTTAACGCAAACATGTGGACACCAAAACAGCTCGTAACGACACAGACCTTCTTTTTCTGCTCGACAGGTGACGAAGAGCGTTTAGGAGGATCTATGTTGACAGGTGAAACCGTTTCGGGGAACCATCCGTTCTTAGGAAATAGTGGTGAAGAAGACGGCGTTTCCGAATGGGAGCCAATCCTTTGGGGTCTTGGTCACCGAGGTGTTGTACCAGATTCCGATCCACAGGACAAGGTCTACTATCCTTCGTTAATGCACCGTGGTGTTGCATTCAACAACCGTCTGGGTTGGATTCGATACTCTCCTGCAGGATTTGGAAAAGACGCAAGTGGCTACCTTATGACCAAGCCTACAACGTGGATTCATCCTGCTGTTGACGGAAACAGAGACACTGCTACCTCATTCAATCTACTAGTCAACCTTCCTGACCGACGAATTTCTTTCGGTGAAGAGGGTATTACCGACGTCTACATGACGACAGGTAAAACCTCCCTCTACACAATGATGGGAATGATGAGTTCCTCCACTGTTCGCCAAATGTTCGGAGCCGGTTCTGAAATGGTTCCTCTTGAATTCCACTGCATCGAGCCTGGACTTGATGAGTGGATTAAGAACGCAAGCGATGAAGACAAATATGCTCGACTTTTCGAAGTTACTGCTTGTCTCGGATACATGCTTACTGATCCAAAGGTTGGCTCTCTCGGTGGTGCTGCAAAGCGACGTCGTCTCCTAATGTATCCTCACGATCAAGGAAACCTCTTGACCTGTGTAAATGCGAGTCAGGTTGCTGACCATGCATTGAAATCAAACTATGCTGCTACGGTCTTCACCAAGCTCGACCAAGCGGACTTCATGAACCGGGTTGCTCGCCGATACAAGGCGTATGCTGACCTCGTCACCGCTAGTGATTTTGCAAAGGGTGCTCGATGGATCAGTCAGGCTATGATTGGTGGTGACAAGATTCTCGGTCCAAACGTTCACTCTATCTTGGCTGTTCGAGGATACGACATCCTGAATCTTGATGAGTACATGGAATCCTTCAACGACGTATCTGCAGCCCCAGAACGCCTGATTCGACGTGTTGTTCAATCCGTTGCAACGAATGCACTCAAGACTCTGTTCCCAATGGATATGCTTGGTGAAAGCAGCGGCGCTCAACCATTCTCGCATATTTTTGCACCTGCTGGAAACAGTGAGCAAGCGCTGGTCTACTACACAGACATCCGCTTCCTTGTTCCAACTTCCATCGATAAATTGCGCATGATTACTGGCTCACGCGGTGCTGACCGTGGACGAATGCGAGAAGCATACGGCCAAATGACTGGAGCTGACCCAATGACTGGTTTGTCAATCATCGACCTGTGTTTGCCATTCCTAGCTGACATGGGCGAGGAATCCTGGCAAACCGGAACCGGTTTGAATGAAGATGAAATCATTGTTGAAGTAACAATGGCCGTCAATCCAGCAATCGTCTGGAAGAACTTGTTGGAGCCAACAACCAATGAAGTCTTTGATCTACCAAAGGGTAAGAAAGGAACCTCTGCAAACGTCTGGGGAGACATGTTCATGACCAACGAACCACTTCACGAGAAGATGGTGAAGGACGGTCAAGGACATTACCTCAACCTGCTCCGGTTGTGTTACTATTGGAGCCACGACAAGTCCAAGGAAATCCACGGACTTTGATTAAACTAGATTTGACAACCAAATGACCAACGTCATTGGGGAGTAAGGCGTCGTCAAATAGATGACGACAGGTGACAAAAGGACGAGGAAAAGTGTCCACCAAACGCCATTGCTCCAATCTTTTACCTTTACCCCATCGAGAGGGCCAAATGGAAGCATGTTGAATATACCAAGAATTAAATTTGCCCCGATCCAGTAGAGCACCCCGTCATAAACCATTGATTGCCAGATGAGAGTGCCATCTTGCAAGTAAGCAAGATTACTGTAATCCTGAGCATTGGTTAGCATAAACAGCAGGGCTCCTAAGGGGATTCCTATCACAAACAGACCAAGATTGACCATAGGGCCTGCTATTGCAATGTGCCCGTTTTGTCGCCGCGTGACAAGCCCTGCGACCATAACAGCTCCTGGTGCCATAAACAAGACACCCAGGAATAGCGATATCAGTACACCGAATTGAAGACCTTTTGGGTCTGCTCGAAACTCTGCCCAACAGCCATTCTTCTTTGCTATGATTTTGTGACCAATCTCATGAAGGACAAATGCAGGTCCAACTGCGATCAACATAATTGGCATCGAGATGAGTATTTGGAGAACCCAAGAGGAAAGTCCAATTGAAAGTCCACGCAACCCTTCTGCACTCAAAAAACCAAGAGCGAGGGTGAATGCTGCCGTCGCGTAGAGAAGATGTTTCTTTTCTTCATCGCTAAAATGCCATATTCCACCTTTGTGTAGTGTGGGTTGGGTTTGCGACATGACACTAAAGAAGCTGTTCACTGGAGAATTTGGCAATGGTCTTTCCCCTGCATGAACGCGATGTATCTTTTGCCGCCCACCAGAAAATGGGCTTGGTTCAATAATGTCCGCGCGTGGGTCTCGAACCATGATTCTCTCAAAACATGGTCTTCTTTGAATCCTCGCTCGCGATGTACGAGGCTTCATGTGTTTGAACAACTACGATAGTATGAGCATCCATGTCTATGCCAAGGCGAGCAATGAAGGATATGGGGTTCCAGGCATGCTGTCTGTGGTGCGATGAACCGGACGAGCCTGGAAGCTCTCGCTGTCAGAAATGCATCGCCTCACATAGTCGTATTCGAGAAGAGATTGCAAAAGCCCCTGCAGAAGATGCCTTCTATCAATTTGCAAAAGAGTTGCTAGCTATGTCTGTAGCGCCTCACCGACACGACAATGATCCTGTTCATGGGCCTTGGTTGGTGGAACAACAACGCCGAGCAGGTCAATACATTACGGAGAGACAGGATCAAACCGAACAAGATGTTTTAGAAATTTTTGAGAATCAAAAAAAGATTGAAAAACAAAACATCATTCAGGATATTGCCAATAAAAATCGATGGAAAAACAAGCCTCCTGAGCCCGAAGCTGCCAGGAAGATAGGGTCGGATACTTGGAATGAAACCGATATTGACACAAATCAATACCACGCTGGTCGAACGATTCCGAGTAAAGATATCGCGCCTGTGGATCGTTCTGATCGAGCTGGTGAAGACATTGAAATTGTGACCCGTGCAAACATTAAGGCACAGAATGCTGATGTCGATGAAGACATCCTTGAGATTTTAGAAAATGAAGAGTTGCATCAAATAAAGGCAAAGAAAGATGTTTGGCAATCCACTGTTTCAGATGTCCTAAACATGCTTGATGATGATAATTAGTTTCAAGTTATTCGAAAATAATTTATTATTTTTATTATTTAGATAATTAATCGGTGAGTTTGTAGGTCACTCTTTGTGTTCCCTTGCCTTTTGATTTCTTCCCGGTAAATTCTATCCCTTTTATTTCAGAAAT
>DAPT01000075.1:14510-22877 GCA_002502215.1 Euryarchaeota archaeon UBA124 | reverse complement strand
GTTGCGTCGAAACCTGATGGGCAAGAAGGACGCTGCATTCGTATGGATGCTGGAAGAAAACAGCACATCGAACCGATTGGAATGGCAAACGGAACAGTGGTGACGGTTGAACAATTGTTCCAGAACACGCCCGTTCGGCTTGGGTTTCAGCGCCGTCCTGCGACCGAGCACGCTCGAATCGTTGAGGTCGTTGTTGCTCATGCAATTGCACATCCAGACGTTTCCTTTCGATGCACGATTGATGGGCGTTCGACATTGAACATGCCTTCCAGCGGTACGATTGAAGATCGCTTGTACGATGTTTTGGGTGGCCAATCATCCAGTCTTCTTCCACTGGTTCCCCCTGCACACGATGCGGATGTTCCTGGTGATGAATCGTGGACTGGATACATCAGTGCGCCCGACATCTCAAGAGGGAAAGGTGACGAAGTTCACGTTTTTGTCAACGACCGCCCTGTTGCATCAACACCGTTTCATCAAGCGATTCGTCGAGGTTATCGCACACGATTAATGCAAGGACGCCACCCTGTTGCTGTTCTTCATCTTCAGGTTCCGGCGAATGAAGTGGACGTCAATGTCCATCCAACAAAACGTGAGGTGCGGCTGCGACATTCTTGGAGGGTTCTGGAGCGACTCGAACGGGCCATTGCCCACACTCTCGCAACCTCTCCGACCCAACCGGATTCAAGCGGCGAACTTCAGGAGCTGCAAGGGCTTGCTCAAAATGAACAGAATCGACCCATCCAAGAATTGCTGGTTCCGAATCAAGTGATTGAACAACCTTCGAATTCGACGTCGACACCATCGTGGGCGCTAGCAGCAGGAACACAACTCAATCTCGTCGGCCAAATAGCCGAAGAAAGCACTGATCGCTCAGAAAAACCTCGGCCTCAATCGGTCGCAGTGTCGGCTCAACGTTCGCTCCCAGGGTTGTCGGAGTCCCCTATTGCTCCCGCCCTTTCCAAGCAGGAGAGAGATCTTCACCGACATGCTGGATGTGGTGGTAGCGTTTCACCCACAGAAGAATCGCCACTTGCAGCATTGGAAAATGACTTACCAGTCATGGAACCTTTGTCACAATTCGCAGATTCCTATATTCTTGCACAAGCTGGTGAAGAATTGCTCCTAATCGATCAGCATGCTCTTCACGAACGAATTCGATATGAGCGCTTACGCAACGATGAGAGTTTGTGGACACCTCAACCACGCTTAGTAGCTTCCAGGATTGAACTATCACTGACTCAAGAGGCCCGACTTGAGTCGTTTCTGGAACGATTCCAAGAGCTAGGTTTCATACTCGAAAAGCAAAACGATGGCCAATGGGATGTTGTTCAAGCACCTCGATTGTTGGACGGAGATGAAGTGGAGCCGTTTTTACTCGACTTATTGCAGGATATTTCTGAGGATGGTGCTCCGCTCGAGACCATTGAACGACGAAAAGACCACATCGCTTTCCTCAATGCATGCCGTGGATCTGTCAAAGCCAATGACAAGTTGACCATCGCTCAAATGCGACGATTGCTTGAGGATATGAGAAATGTTCCAAACCCATGGGCTTGTGTACATGGTCGTCCGACAGCATTGCGTCTACCGTTGGATTCCCTTGACAAGCACTTCGGTCGGCACGGATGAAAACCGCTCCAAAAATCCAGGATCTGCGATTTGGTGCAATCTTGGTCCTTCAATGGTTCCCCCGGATTCACTAGCAAGCAACAGAGCGGTCATCTGGATTCGGTGATCTCCATAAGTATCGACGATGGTCGTAGGTCTTATGATTGTTTGACCGCCCTCTATAGAAAGGCCATCTTCTTCAATTTTGCATTGCAATCCGAACGATCTGAGAAGGGACGCTGCCGATTCAATTCGATTGCTTTCCTTGTGTTTGGCGTGGGATGCACCAACCAAACGCCCTCCTCCTGAGAGCGCAAGAATGGCCGCCAACGGTGGAAGAAGGTCGTTCGCATCACGGAGGTTAATCTCGACAAAGGTCCCTTTTCCTACGTAATTGAGCGTTTGGTCATTCATATCAACACCAAAGTGGCTCAGAAAGTCAAGAACGATTTCATGCCCCAATGCATCCTTTTCCTCAACAGGGTTCTCGATGTATACTGACTGTTTCTTCAGTACACAGGCGAGGATAGGAAACGCCATCATCGACCCATCGGATGGAACAATCCACTCAGCAGGTGGATTTGACGTCCATGGTGCAATGGTTGTTTTCTCCTCTTCAATGTTCAACGTAGCACCACTTTCTTCCATCAGATCAATTGTCAACGCTGCATGTCTCCGGCTGACTGCATCACCTTTCGTGGTGATAATGCAATCGACATCAAGTTCAGATGATGAAAGCAACAAGCTCGAGTAAGGTTGTGACGAGCGATCCACATCGACATGCAATTCGTTGCCGTTCCAAGGTCCATGAACGAGAATTGGAAGACGTTCCTGTTCGATTCCATATGAAAACTGAACATTGAGAGGGGAGATTGCAGCCAACAAATCAGCGTGGTTTCGGTTTCTCAGACTTGCATCACCGTCGACCATGCTGACGAAATTGAGTCGAGAGGTCAGACCAATCAATAATCGAAGCGCAGTACCAGAATTTCCTGCATGAAGAACGCTGGGAGATCGAGTGAACCCTTGCATACCCTTCCCTGTTATTTCGATGCCATCCTCTTTCGCAAAAAAATTCACACCCAGTTGAGACAAACACCGCATCATACTTTCAGCATCTTCTCCCATCCTTTCAAATCCAAGGAGTGTATGCTTCTTCTTACTTAGAGCACATAGTAGCAACATTCGGATGAGGTGACTCTTTGAGGGAGGCAATATCCAGGAGGAGGATTCGAGGCCGGTTGGTTCTACCTCAAGGGCAGGAATGTGGCTGGGACGATGCCCTTTTCCCCGGGCTCCCCATTTTTTGACCCAGCCTTTGCCCATACCCTTCCCAGAGAATCATATCAGATGAAGCCTTGCAAACATTCACAATCCAAAGCGAAGTGGAAATGGTATGGTCTTGGAGGACGTGCACGACCGACCTCTCCTCGATCTACGCATATCGGTGACCGACCGTTGCAATATGCGGTGTCGGTATTGCATGCCGAGAGAACATTTTGACGAGAATCATGAATTTCTCCCCAAAGAAGACATCTTGAGGTTCGAAGAGATTGTACGCGTGGTCGAGGCATTGATTCCGCATGGTTTACGAAAGGTTCGCTTAACCGGTGGAGAACCACTCCTTCGTCGGGATTTGCATGAGCTGGTTCGCCAACTTCGAGCCTCCTCGGCTGATTTGGACATCGCGATAACAACCAATGGATTGTTGCTAAAGAGGCAATTAACCAAACTCCATGAAGCCGGTTTGAGTAGAATTACCATCTCTTTGGATTCGTTGAAGAAAGAAGTGTATCAAAGCATGGGAGATACAGACGCAGAACCAAGTGTTGTACTGGATGCAATCGATGAAGTGCAAGCACGAGGCATTCCTCTAAAAATCAACACAGTTGTAAAGAAAAACGTGAACGACGACCAAATAATCAACATGATCGAAACATTTGGTCCACGTCAAATCCCAGTCCGATTTATCGAATACATGGATGTGGGAACCACAAACAATTGGAATTTAGATCATGTTGTTTCAGGTAAAGTCATGCGCTCAAGGATTGAAAAGGAGCTCGGGGCACTGCAATCCAATCAAGCAATTCACCAAAGTGATGTTGCGAAGGTATACACCACTGCAGATGGTTGGAAAATCGGATTTATTGAATCCATCACCAATCCTTTCTGTGGTGATTGCTCTCGTGCGAGGCTTTCCGCTAACGGAAACATCTACACATGTTTGTTCGCAAACAATGGCCACGATGTTAGGGGAATTCTTCGGATGGATGGAACATCCGATGACATCAAAACCGCTCTTCAGTCCATCTGGAAGAAGCGAAAAGACCGTTACTCTGAGGAGCGATCTTCCTTGCCAACAAAAAGTAAGGTAGAGATGTCCTATATCGGTGGTTGAATCACAACCCTTGAAGAGGGCAAAGACCAGTCAGACAACATGCCTGAGACCCAGACAATCCCATTGTTCGTTTTACCGTCTGGAATCTTTCCGAAAGTTAGTGAACCATTGCGTGTTTTCGAACCTCGTTACAAGCAAATGCTTGACGATTGCACCATTGATGAGCGACCGTTTGGATACATTTCACACAATCCCGATTTAGAATCCATTGGCGGATGGTCACAGCCCGGCGCATTTGGCGTCTTGTGCACAGTTGATGATATTCAAGAGCAAGGAACCAACATCATGTTTACTGCAAAAGGAACGCAAAGATTCGAGATCATCGAAGTCATTCAATCTGCACTTCCATCAATGCCATTTGGTGACATCTATCCAACCGTCGATGACCTTGTTGAACAATACGCCGAAGAGGACCCAGAAGGCAAGTTGTATCTGCGTGCTAAAGTACGCTTGATGGATGATGTTGAGGGAGAATTGCCTGCTGAAGAATGGGCGTCGTTCCTTCACGATTGGGCTAACCACATCGTTGATGTCAACGCAATGTTCCGTAATGAAAGCGTTGAATTTGAACAAATGCTCTTGGTTTTGGAAGAGGAGTTTCTTCCTTACGATACCGATTCTTTGTGGCAAGTAGCGAATGCAGTCCTCGATAAACAAGAAGATCGCGACGCAGCAATCGGTTCAACATCGCTCCAGGAATTGTTTACCCTTCTGCAACAGGCATTGGGTGAGAAGAATGCCCAGATGAATTTTATTCGGGCACTTAGCGATGCCGAAGATGGATCATGAATTCATCGGTGGCAAGTCCACTCGAATGAGGACATACTGAATCGACTCTTCGAGTAGAACGAATGTCCAGTCGCCTTCATTGGTCCCAATTGCTTCAGAATGAATCACAAAGTAATCTCCAGCAGATATTGAGTAACTGGCGTCTCGATCGTGGAACGATATGTTTGATCCAATTACTGAATACACTTCTGCATCATTGACGTACCCAGTAAATGAGGCGTTGGTCGTGCTTCCTTGCTCTTGAAGACTGAATGAGATACGGCCTGGATCAAGCGTTTGGTCAAGGGTTGTAATGCGTACGACATGGTATCCGTTGTCAAGTGAACGTACACTTACTGTCATCTGGGGCGGAGCTTTCTCAGTCGAATTTAGTGCCCCCTGCATAAGCACAAAGACCATTCCAGAGAGCATTACGGTGATAGCGAGCAGCAGGACCGTAGCGATGACAGGGCTGACCGCCTCATCATTCGTGCCCATTGTCGCCATGAAGAGTGCTAGCGTCGCTAAGACTTGAACACACCGATGAAAATTGCCGACGACTTTGGATTACAGGACCCAAAGTGGTTTGTCGCATTCCATTGCGCGTTTGATTCCACCAATCGGTCCGAGAATCCTCAAAAGGACCTCAGTAATGAAATCGTTTTGAAACATGAGGTATCCCATGTCTTTTGAGCGCAATGAATTCTTTAGCGCTCGTCCAAAACACGATGTAATTCGCTCTTGGTATGCTTCGAGTGGGGTCCCATTCAACTTGTGGTCTAGGTAAGCTTCCGCAGCAAAACAACCAGAAATCATAGCCTGGGAGATGCCACCTCCATTTGATGGCATGACGAGTCCTGCGGCATCGCCAACCGCAATGACGTTCTTGTCAACCATGGTTTTAATTGGCCCTCCCATTGGAATCCACCCTCCCCCTATCGATAGAATCTCAAAACCAAGGTCTTCACAGAAGTTTTGAAGATGTTCTTTGATGGAGCCTTTGAGTGCTCCTGCTCGTACACCTAGTCCCACGTTGGCGGTGTCTGGGCCTTTTGGTATGATCCAAGCGTAGCCTTTTGGTGCAACACTGCCGAGGAATACGTCGAAGGTTTCGGGAACATTGCCTCGAACTTGAGCATATGCAGTTGGAACTTGGTCAGCTGGACGGAAATCCTTGTCTTTGCCATGGAGACATCGGGAAACATGTGCGAGCGACCCACTTGCATCTATCAACAAGTCACAGGTGTATCTTCCTTTCTCGGTCACAATGAGAAGCGATCCTGATTTTGAGCGTCTTTTTATGTTAGTTACCGGTTCTGACATCCTGATTTCAGCCCCTGCATTAATCGCTTTCTCGGCGAGATATCCGTCGAATTGCAAGCGATGACCAGCAAAGGCATCGAGGTCGAAATTGTATGATTTTCCACTTGGAAGGAAAACACGCATATGATCCAGGCGGTGAAGTTGAACACGATCAGGGAAGTTGAAGGATTCTTTTATCCACTCATGGTCATTAATCCCATGAAATGTTCCTACAACTTCGCCCCAATTAGGAATGCATTCTCCACACTGTGCAGGGTTACCAACGATCGCTCTGCGCTCAAGAATTAGAACATCGATGTTCTCCTCTGCTAATCGTTGTGCGCACGTTGTTCCGGCTGGTCCAGAACCAACGATGATGACCTCTCGGTGTTCGGTGTCCATTGAACCACCTCAGTCGTGCCTGGTGTGGACGTTTTCAGCCACTTGCATGAGCAGTGATTTTGCCATCGATGAAGGGAATTTGTCCAATTCGTGGATGGCTCGCTCGAGATGAGTTAGCATCAATGATTCTGCGTACATGATGGAATCTGAAGTCTCCAGCAATCCCATGAGTTCGTCCCAGAGTCCATCATTGAAGTTGTTGAGTATGTCTGCCAAGTGGCGTCGACGTTCACCGTGTAGCAGTGTTAGGGAGTGAATTAGAGGAAGGGTCATCTTTCCTTCAAGAACATCCTTCCCTCGAGGCTTACCCATCCGCTCGTCACCACGCAAATCGAGGAGATCGTCCATGAGTTGGAACGCAATACCAAGTTCCATCCCAAATCGACCGAGGGCTTGCGATTGCTCGGGAGATGCACCAGCAATTATTGCTGCACTTTCGCATACCGCAGCAAATGGCCCAGCAGTCTTGCCTCGAACAATGTCAAGGTAATCTTCTGGTGATGTCGATAGATCAAGAACGTGGTCAAGTTGTTTGAATTCAGATACCGCAATGTTTGCACATGCTTCCCGAATCAGATCGATGCACTCTTTGGTGTAACGGCCGCTTAGTCCATATCCCTGAACAAAAAGCCAATCACCGGCTATGATTGCCTTTGGTTGACCAATGCGTTCATGCAATGTAGTGACGCCTCGACGGAGCTTCGCTGCGTCATTAATATCGTCGTGGATGAGTGTTGCAGTATGAATCATTTCAAACGCTAAGGCAAGGTCCATGATCTCATCAATGTCCTTGCCGCCTGCTACTTCGTAGCAAAATATTCCGAGTAAAGGTCGCAATCGTTTGCCGCCTGACAACAAAATTTCGCCTGAGAGCTTTGCAACTTCGCCTGCGCCTTTGTTGACCTCGCGCTGGATGAGCGTCTCAAGCGCTACATTGACCTTTTCTCGAAGGTCCTCTAGGCGGAGAAGTTGCGCTTCAGAAATTGCTTGCACGAACTAGACGATGAGGGTGTCCTTCTTAATGAGTGGGCTACGCCCATAGATTGCTGAGGGCCCCTCAGCCGAGGTCAGAAGATGGATAGCGAGCGTTTAGTATTCCTCTCAACATCGTCTCACGGCGACGGCGTTCGTCATCAAATCGAGAAGGTCTTAGAGCAACGCAGTAAGACGTTTAATGCAATTCTACGTCAAACGCCAACCATCGATGATGCGCTTGTTTTGCTTGATGATGGTTTCGGGGATTTGGTCGCAATGAGTCCCCAAAATTGGATGGAGCACAAAAATGAAAAAATTGCGATTGTGGGTTTGCTCTCTCGCCGAGAACCAACATGGGTGTTGGTTAGTGATGACAAACCAGAATATCTCGTCAAAAATGCTCGCATTGTTTGCCATCACCCACTGCTGCAACGACAATTGCTTCGATTACGACAGGATTTGGACCTGATAAACAAGGATGATATCGAACTTGATGGAGTAGGATTTGATTCACGTGAGGAAATAGAGCAACTCGAGGCCCTGCGGGCAGATGGGTCCATCGACGGTTACGTTGCGAAACGTTCACAATACAACCTTCTTTCAAGTAAAACTCGAAGGCATACGCTTGGTTTGCACAAAGGGTCTCCCGAGCGTTCTCACTTCGTTCCACCACCCCTCAATGGCTTCACACTTCTTGTTGGACGTGTCGGGTTTCCAAAGAACAGAGTTGAGCATATCCTCGATCCATCGGCAGATTTTGCGTATCAGATCGAGTCGAAACTTCTCGAAAGTATTCCCAGCGATTTGGTTGATTTAACCGGCATTCACGTTGAGCAACGAGGTGTTGGCACAATTTTACGCGAGGCGAAAAGAAACAACGATGATTGGACCATGACTGCAATGATCAATCC
>DAPT01000075.1:0-14120 GCA_002502215.1 Euryarchaeota archaeon UBA124 | reverse complement strand
CGAGTAAGTGCTTGTGCTGAACAGGTCGGGCCAATCGAAAAGCATCGCGTCGCAATGCTGAATCTCCTCCAAGAATGGGGCAGTATGCTAACAACACTTACCTCTGGCCACGAGGCAACAAAACGCCGAGTGCGAAACATGCCGGATGAATTTCACGAAGAGCGACCTGCGATGATGCGTCTTCATTCAGATGAATCCGAATAACCAAGTTGGCGACGAGCGTGCTCAAGGCCTTCTTCGCTTCGATCTTCACCGAGCAAGACGATTTCAAATCCGTTTTCTGTGAGGTATTTTTCTAGATCGATAAGGGCAACATCCGGATTTGGATCACATAGATTTGCGATGATTTCATCGATTTCTCTGCCAGTTGCTTCCCATCCACCCGCAGCTTTCTGCAATTCAATTGCAAAACGCTCCACAATCTCAACAGCCGATCGGCTCGGAGTTTGTGCTTCTCTCAGAGAATCTGCAACGTTCCCATGTTGCTCTCGGAGCTGTTGGACTTCAGTCAATGTTGATTGAAGAACGCCTCGAAATTCTTCGATATTATTGTTTTTTGAATATCTTCGGTGCGCCTTTTCCAATTTACCGCTTATGGCTGTCGCACCTGCAGCGATTGCCTCTTTGGCTCTGACTGCCTGCACAATCGCCTCACTAGCTAGTTGAATTCGTTGATTCAAGGTGTCATTGAATCGACGTGTCTCATCTGCAAGATCTCGGCGTACGATTTCTCGAAGCGTGTTGCCAAGTTCGCTGGCCTGTTTGAGCATGGAACGTGCGGTTTTTTCAGCGGTAACCATCTCTTCACCAAACGTACCTGAGTGTCGAACGTGTTTCAAGGTTTAGCCGAAATATTGCAAAAACAGAGTGCATCTCGTACGGGAAATTTGAACCAGAAATCGGCTTATTGATGCCGAAACGACAGCGAAACCACATATACTGTAAGGAAACAACAAGGAACGGGTGAAGTGATGAGCAATCGTTCGAGTCTTTTGTCTGAGCTCTATCAGGCACGTCTTGAGGACCTCAAAGAAATTGCTTCAGCCTATGGTCTCGCAAAAAATGGTTCTGTAGAATATCTTCGAGCCCAATTAATTCGAGACCTAATTCTGCCTGACTGGGATTTGACACTGGATGGTTTGAAGAGTATATTGAACAGTGACTTAGGCAACCTTCTCGGCGTCTTTGGCATCAAAAAAACAGGCTCACTTCGGACACGACGCCAGCGCCTTTATCTTCATCTTCATCACGATCCAAAACAACTCAAAGAAGAGAATCTCGACAAGATGACCAAGGAAGAACTCCATTCACTTTGCAAAGCGTTGGAATTGCCCCGTTCTGGCAATCGCCAAACTCTCTTGATTCGAGTCGCTGGTGTCCTCTCTGCGCAACACAAGAACTGGGGAATAATCAAGCGTTCCTTGAAGCGAGGGGGTGGCTCGGTCGAGATACCATCACCTGGAGATTCGGATCAAGAATCGTCGATTGAAGCACCGTCCATAGAGGAAACTGTGGAGACATTCATCAGTGAACATCCTGAGGGATGGAGTTTTGAAGAAGAATCTGGATTGATTGAAACAATCAATGATGAAGGTGTTGATGCTTCCCTGTCAGAAGTGGCCGCATCTATAGAAGATAGTCTCAGTTCGCATGTTGAGGAAGTTGAACAACCCATCCCTCCAATGTTGCAAGAACTTTCATCTGAGGAACCAACCCTTGAGGAAGAGGCTGCATTGCTTGAGATTTCTTCTCGCCGAGCAGAGGTAGAAGCCGCAGCCAGGGATTACCTCCTAGTTGGAAGCACAACCGATATGGATGACATGAATACATTCATCTCGAGCCTCTCAAATCATGGGTTTTCCGTTGAGTTGGGAAGAGTACAAGATGCAATTCGAACGATTATCATGGAGACTGCCTACCGCTCAGAGCAGGAACAAAATGCATTATCCAGTAAACCAGGTTCGTGGTCCGAGCGAGAAGCAATTCGATTGTTCGAACAAATGCGACCACAGCTACGTGAGCGTATTCCAGAAATTGTTGCAGGACGAAGAGGGAACTTGGTTCAAGCAAGAATGGAGTTCGAAGAAGAAGCAAGAAACCTCGGTTTGGATTTGAGAAGCCCTGCTGTCTCTGGTCGCCTCCATGCATTGTTCGATCTTCATCTTGAAATTAGTGAGGCTGAAGAACTTCAAGACCCAGCGGCAGCTCGACGAAATCGAATGCTTCGAATTCTCTACCAAGGAGCAGTTCACCTACCCGATGATGTGCGCAGAACAATTGAACGGCTTGAGCGAAACCTTCCTTCCTTTGAATCACTTGTTGAAACAGTCCTAGAGTCGAGCGAAGGAGATTTTTCCGAGGCTCAACAAAGTCTCATCATTCGCTTCCTTGAATCGAAGGGATATCTCGTCAACACTTCCGAACTTCGCCCTCGGGTCTTGGCTTGCGCAGGAATTGTCGGAACTGAACTTGGATATCTGACTCCAAGCCAAATACCGAGATTAGCGCCTGGTATTTTAGTGAGCGATGAACAGGTGGATGCTATTGTAGCTGAACTTAAAGCCCTTGCAGCCACTTTCAAACCACAGACTGTTGAACAAGAAGAACCAGAAATGAAAATTGCAGAATCCGTTGCAGATGCATCCGACCGTGTAGGCGGTGTTCGTGGACAAATTGACCGAGTCGATGCTTTGTTGTCACGCCTTCGATTGCAAGACGATCAGTGATGACTCTGAGCGTAGAAGTTCTGAATAACCGTCGTTACGGATTGAATGTCGGTAATGTCTCGAGCGATTAAATCCTCAATGATTTGCTGGCGTTGATTGACGTGTTTCTCAAAGACGTCTGGTGTAACGCCGGCAGCCCTACAAATGACTTCACGTAGGTTCGATGGAATCCCTGTTTCCTCAATTTGGTCGGTGGATGCGTTGTATTTCCAGATGGTGTTCAGCCGAGGTTTGGAGCCTTCCATACCTGCAATCTCGGCTACTTCTGTGATTTTACGAGCAGTCTTTCCGTTGACGTGAAGTCGGGCTTGGATAATGATGAGGTCAAGTCCTGTAAGCATAATCGGAGGTACGCTCATCGGAGGATTGATCATTCTGGTGACGGTTTCTTGAGCAGTATTTGCGTGGAGGCTGCCAAAGGAGCCGTCGTGCCCGGTGTTCATTGCGGTGAGTAAGGTAGCAGCTTCAGGCCCACGAACCTCTCCTACGATAATACGGTCTGGGCGCATGCGCAGGCTGGATTTCAGACAATCATTCATGTCAACTTCTGGAGTTCCATCCGGACGTTCGCGACGTGTTTCCATTCGCAACCAATGATCGTGATATACCTGCAATTCAGCCGTATCCTCAACTGTTAGTAGGCGACGATGCCAAGGGATGTACATGCCTAGACAGTTCAAAGTCGTGGTTTTACCAGAACCTGTTCCACCAGCAATAACGAAGTTCGCTGGTCGACTGTCAAGCCCTTCAATCCAGACCCACATCATTGCAGCAAGTCGTGAGTTGACCGTTCCAAACTTGACCAAATCAATCATTGTAAGGGGGTCTTCCTTGAATTTACGAATGGTTAGTGTTGGACCATCTGGTGAAACGGGCGGAATTGTTCCATTCACACGAGATCCATCGGGCAAACGACCATCGAAGATGGGTACCATTCCGGGACCGTCTCCGAGCGGTACGTTTGTGAATGCTGCAATGTTTTTGGAAATTTGAAGCCCTTCCTCATCGTTGATCCAGATGTTTGTACGACACATTCCATGCTCTCTGTGAGCAACTTTCACGCATTGTGTTCCACCGTTGTACATGACTTCCTCAAGATTGTCGTCTTCGAACAAGACAGCAAGTGAGCCGTGTGGATTTGGCGCCACAGAACCTTCAACATGGTAAATCGGTGAAGGGTGGTTTGATTCAGTGTAGATGGTTACGTTTCCATATTGCTCAATAATTTGTTCCGACATATTTCAACCTCCGATGAGTTTGGTAGCACCCAAGAAAATGAACATCGACATTGCCATCCAACCTGGAACGAACCACATTGTGTCTCGCATGCGACCCAACATGCGCCCGGAGACAGCGACACCGACAGCGCTCGCTACGGCGAAGAACAAACTGAATGTTGATAGGAAGCCCTCGATTTGAAAACCAGATGATGCAGGTGTGAAGAGTCCAACAAGGAATCCAATTAGTCCTGGTAAACCGATGCAGACGAACAAAACAATGAGAATGCCCCGGCCTTGGAGCTCAGATTCCCTCTTGTTCATCAGGTCGTTTAAACGCTCATAATCCATTGAGAGGTTCATCAGTATCTCTTGCAGAGGGGCGTTTTGTTCGATTGCGGTTTCAAGCAAGTGCATAACACGTTGCACCTGGGAAGAACGTGTCTTTGTTGCAAAACTTGACAATGCAGCATCAAAAGATGAGGAATGGCTTTCCTTGAGGGTTTCTTCAAGAAGCGGACCGAGCGGCGAGGGTGCTGTTTTTGCTTGGTGTTGCATTGCTTCCTGTATGCCAAGTCCCGCACCAACCTCATCGGATAGACCTTCTAAAAATGAAGGCAAAGCGTTTTCGATTTTCCGTCGTCGAATTCGTTCGCGGATGGGGGGAATACCGCCTCCGATCATGGCAAGGCCGACAACGCCAAGCATCAGCATCATTGGTTGATTGCTGAAAGATTCGAGAAACCGGAAGATCATGGTATCACAATCCAGGATCCTTGGTATGGGTCTTGATTCCAATCATAATCATTGCAAAGAGCGTAAAGAAGAGGCCAATATTAACCACAACATCGATGGTTGATTGCTCTGGCATACTGAAAAACGAACCCATATCCCCCACCAGTTGAGGGAAGAGTCCGAGAACGGCTAGAATAATTGGTCCAATCATGCCAATCGAAAGAAGCGATTCAGGTACGCCGCTGAGATCTTCAATGTATTTCTTAACATCCTCTGTACGCTCTTCTTCCATTCTCGAACCTTGTTTCTTGAGTGTCTCAATGATATCGGTGTTTTGGGTGATGTTCATGTGCATGATGTTGAGCAGGCGACGGTAACCGTCAGTCTCGACTTTCCCCATGAGGGATTTGATTTCCTTTGCAAGCGGTCTTCCTCCTTTGCGAACCTTATCCATCATGTTGCTGAAATCTTCAGAAATAATTCCATATCCACCTTGAGAAATGCTATGAACGGTGGCCTCCAAACCTATTCCGGAAGACATGAGAACGTCCATCGCCCGAATGACGTAAAGAACTTCACGTTTTTCGTCAAGTTTCCTCATATCTGTTCACCTCAAATGACATCTTCTATCAGTTCGAAGACAAACTTCTCTGTTGATCCATCGTATTCGAGTGATGCAAAAATGACTTTGACATCGCGTTCCTCAAAAGGATCGTGAATGAAGGGTTGTCCAGTTCGAAACATGCTCAAGATTTTCTTGTAATCATCCACTGACAAAATCCCACGGACCGTGTAGATGGTGGATTCAGCACCTTCATCGTGTAGGTTATCGCCTTCTCCACCTCGAATGATTGTTCGTGTAAGACGGCGGGTAATTCTGACTTCAATGTCTGCATTTGGTATGCGAATCCAATCTGCAGAACCCGTTCCAGTTGCCGGTCGAATGAAGAAATCCATGCCTGCCATAATGACCCCTAGATGGTTGAGGGTGGAGGCAAGATTTGAATGTAATGGAACAATTCCTTCACGCTACAATCTTGAACCAACCGAATCGTGGTTCGTGCAGCAAGCCCTCATCGCTCATGGTGTCGAGTTCTGCTTCGGATTGTTCTCGAGTGAAGCCACGCGCTGCAAGATTCCGAACCAGCGATTCAAAGTCCACGCCTTCTCCGTTGTCCATTGCTTGAATGCACTCGAGGATAACCGCTCGTAAATCTTCACCGCCATCACCTGAATCTTCATCGGAAGCAGGTTCTGACAGATTCAACGTCGGTGGCGCCGTTGTGGCAGCAGCCATCTTCCCTTCAGCAATGTCAAGAGCTTGCATTACATTGAGGCGGTATCCCTCGGTATCGATTTGACCATAGTGGGTTTGAGCGGACATCAGACCATCAACCATTTCAGTACGAATTCCCGCTGACAGCATCGCTTCTTTCGTGGGTTCACAATTCAGTGATTTCTGATGTTGGTCGAGCCGCTCGAGCGTCGCTGCACACGCTCGCACAAGCCAAGAAGCATATCGCTCACGGGACACAATCGCAGCTTCTTCAGGACGGAGCGAGGTGTATACTGCACCTTCGTCGGTTTGATACCATCGAGCCTTGGCGGTCATGCACAAAAGAATCGGTTCTCCAGAATCGACCTTATCGAGCAATTGAACGACGAATTCCCGCATTGATTCAGATGCGTATTCACCGACTGAGAAATAATGCAGGCCAGAGGGATCACGTAACTGTCCTTGGTACATTTGCGAGCCATTGCTCGTTTCTCGAAGTTCCAGTCGCTCGACAAGACCTGAGACAGTAACTCTGTTGACTTTCGCACCCAGTTTCGTTATGACAAACGTTGGGTCGAACTCCCCCGAACCTTTCTCATTGAGGGTTGATTCACCAAATTCAGAAGCGAGCATTATCCAGGCAGGTTGTCGTTGAATTTGTCGAGATGGCGTCATTATTGCAACCCCCATCTTGCTCGAAGTTCAGTCGCTATTAATCCGGTATCGGATTCGACGTATGTCACGCCATCGGATAGAATCATCGCGCCTTGTCCGTCATTGATGATGCGGCCTGTGACGTCAACTTCACGGCCAAGCAACAAATCACGAATTTTCTGGACATAGGCCATTGACCCATTTGCTTGAATTTCATCAACCATGGTCGCATGATCGGTTGCGAGCAGAGCCAGCGCAGCATCCTTTGCCACGAGAAGTGCACACGTCGCAGCGTTGTCATCAAGAACCAATCGCAGACGAACATCTTCCTTTCCTTCGACAGCACCGTGCTCGAAGCACTGACCTTCTCGCAAGACCCTTCGACACTCCGGGCATCGCATGATTGTTCCAGAATCCTCTCGAACGGAAATGATTGTTCCTCGTGTTGCAATACCAACCCGGCTCGGGCCTGAAACGAGTTCGTTCAATGCTACCTCAATCTTTAGATTTTCAAGGTCAAGTTCACCTTCCCATGGAGCCTCTTCAAGAATTGTGAGTTGTTCTTCACGGTCGATGGTAATGTCAGGGATGCCTTGCCAGGCTCGCACTCTGGCGTCGGTAATCCGAACCGTCATTGGAAGCGATGCATCGTCGATTGGTAAGTCGGTCCATGCGCTAACTCTGCACTGTCCCGTTGGATCTGCAATCTGTCCTGACCAAAGGTAGCGTTCTTCTCCGTCTTTTGTGAAGGTTCTTTTCTCCCACGATGTGATGTTGACGACAATTTCAACATCTTTTGATCCGTCTCGCAATGTACTGATTGTCGAGACCATTTCTTGTTTGAGCGATTCCGTGTCAGCAAAGTTTGCATCGTGGAACGGTTCTATCTTCGTTGTTCGACCAAAATTCAATTCAGGCGTGTCTCTGAATGTTTTGACTTGTGCTCCATCGATTTTGAGCAAGGAGCCCAACTCGTAGTCGAACGGTTCCCAGGACAAGAATCCAATTGCTCCGGACCCGTCTGCAATTCGGCCGCGAACAACATCTATGCTTCCACTTCCATCACGGCGGTGTATTTGATCTGCACGTGATGACATTAAACGACCAACGACACAGACATATCCGTCACTTGGGAGAGATGAAATGTCGATTGGCTCGCCTGGTTCAACAACGGGACGGGATCCTTCACGAAGGACAGCAATTCGAGAGGATTGGTTGATGTTGAGCGACATCCGTCCTTGATACTCATTGACAGATGCTCCCTCTATCCGTACAACAGAACCAGGTGTGATGTTGTTGTTGTTCCCCCAATCTTTGTATTCCCAACGGTTTCGTTCCTGATTTCCTTCTTGCCAAGGGTCGTCTTCGAGGAGACCAAAAGCGATTGACTTTGATTCACCACGAATCATTTGTTCTCGCATGTTGTGCGATACGATTTCGACTTCGATTTCGATATCACGATCGTCTGCCTTCAATTCCGACAACCGATTTACTTTCCTTGTCGGTCGATTGGTTTGACCAGAGGATGTACTCGCTGTAGGGGATGAATCCGATTCACTCTTGAATCGACGAATTATTGATCGGATTGCATCCTGAGGTGGAATGAAGAATTCTTCTTCGTATTTCTGGAAGGCCGATTGGACTTCATCTCGTTCGACACCAGGGCATTCCTGCAATACAGCTGAGATGTGATCGTTGTAACGGTCCTCATCGCTCAATATGTTCACCCCCGCCAGGCGTTTTGTTTTGCTTGAGCCTGTGCGGAGAACAGGCGACGGGCTTTTGTGCGGATTGGTGAAGACGATACACTCCCATGACCTCCATGGTAACAAACAAGAATGACGAGGGGTGATAAACAATACCCTCTTGTATTCAGGCGGGATTTATTCGCATTCCTTGTGAGAAGAGGATGTCTGAGAGGTGATTACTACCTGTACTTGAGATTCCATTTTTTGTTGAAGCAATGCCGAGTGAAACTCCATTGGAGATCGCCTTGAACAAATTACCGGATACACCTGCTTGTTTCAAAGCGCCTTCGACTTCACCGTCCGTAATCTTGAGAATTGTGCTTGTCGTTACTGAGAAATCACCGCTTGTTGGGTTGGCGGTATGCGCTCCCATCACGCTGTGAACTAGGTAGCCATTTTCCATTGATTCGATCAATTCGTGTCTTGTTTGAGATTTGTTTGAGGACATGAGTTGCACGTCTCCGCAGCCTGTTGTTGGAGGTGTCATGTGACTTCCTCGGGAGGCGGAACCGGTTGTCGACGCTGCATCGATTCGGCCTTCTGCAACGTTCTTTGCAGCATCTCTGGTCGACCATATCATTTTTCTTAGTCTACCGTTCTCAACGATTGTATGGCACGATGTAGGCACACCTTCTCCGTCTCGGGAGGATGAAGCGAATCCGCCTTCAAGTCTGCGATTGTCGAGCATTGTAAGATGAGGATCAAGTACAATTTCATTCATTTTTTCAGACCAGAATGATTCTTTTCGAACCATTCGCTCGCCAAGAATTGAAGGACGAACAATGTTGGAAAACAGAGAACTAATTCCCTGAGGCGTCATCAACACTGGCGTGTCAATTGCTTGGTTTTCAACGGATATCGGATCACGTGTCTTTTGAGCCCACTCAACTGCCGTTGGGATACAGGTAGGTATTCCCTTCATGAGCTGGCGGGATGAACAGCTTTCCCAAGAACTTGTCATTTGACCGTTTTCTTCAATGGAAACTTGCACACCGAGGCCATGGGATGTTGTAATTCCGGATACTTCTACGCCCTCGCTTGAGAGCATCACATTTGCTTCAGCACCGATTCCAACACCGCCACCAATTACAACCGCCCTGTTGTCCAGGGATGCTACTTCAGAGATGATGTCATCGCCTTGCACAAGCAAATCTTCTGCAGATAGATTCAGGATTGCTTCATCACTCATTCCATCAACGAGTGTTGCTTTGGCTGAATGTGGTAAGCTAAAACCATCGATTTTTGGACTGGCGTTGGCGATTGAGCTTGCTTCTGAAACGGCATGCTCTGCACCACTCGGGTCCACCAAATGTGCATATCCATATCGGCCATCTTGGAGGACACGCACTCCGAATCCACCTTCACCACCACCGGATGCAAGAGAAATTCGACCTGCCTCGATATCGAGTGAACGGCCGTAGCCTTGGGAAGCAACGATTTCCCATCCTTGGATATTTTGCGCCTCGCACTGTTTTGCGATTGTCTGACACCCTTCGAGGAGCCGGTCAACGGCATCGTCTGGAATCACGTTTCATCCCACCAATGCTTCTCGAATGCGCATGATTGGGCCACCATCACCGACAGGTACGGTTTGCCCTTTACCGCAGAAGCCTGGGCTCGCAAGTTTTGCATCCTTTGTCAAACCGTCGACATCGTTGAGGATCTGCAGCGTCAAACCACTTACACTCACATCACGCAGTGGGGTTGTAATTTCCCCATTTTCGATGAGATATGCTTCTTGCGCAGCGAATTGGAACGAACCTCGGCCCGTGTCCACTTGTCCACCTCTTGAGCCGCAAGCATAAACACCGTACTGAATATCCTCAGCAAGTTCATCGATGTCTGTGTAGGAACCGCCCATGATCATCGTGTTCGACATACGAACAAGCGGGTGATGCAATCCGTCCTGAGCACGTGCTCCTGCGTTTGGTTCGATACCGAAGTGGTGTGCGGTTTCTCGGTGGTTGAGATAGTCGGTAAGGATACCATTCTTTATCAGGGTTTTTTCACGAACGTCGAGACCTTCATCATCAATTGGGTAGGCACCATAACCACCACGCATGGTTGGGTCGTCAACAACCGTGACAATGTCGTTTCCAATCTTCTGACCAAGTTTTCCATCGAGACATGAATCTCCGGCAGCAACAAGGTCTGCTTCGCAAGGATGACCGAGTGCCTCGTGTATGTATACGCCGGTCAAATCACGATCTGCAATGAGCGGTAGTTTTCCACTTGGAGCACGCCCTGCTTTGAGCAATCGTAGGGCGGAGGTACGCGCATGATCGCCAAGTCCACCAAGGTCGCATGCTTCGATAAGTTCGAGGCCACCTTCGCCACCATGACGCATTCTATAGGACACAGGATCACCACCATCCCTTGCGGTCACCATACCGTTTACCATTGAGCGCTGGAAGGACCAAGTTCGGTCCATACCTTCTGTTGTAAGCAATTCTGTGTGCAAGTGCTCATCGGACCAACCACAAGCAACGGAGATGATTCGTTCATCATCGTCAGCGGATGCGTGGATGCTCTGGAGCATGTCCAACTTTGTTTGGAGATCGGTGTTTCGTACGTCTTTCTTTGGCCGCCAGTGGATTTCGTCCTGGAGAACAGGAACTTCAGCGAGTTGAATGGGCTTCGAGCCGCTCGGTCGACGAGCTGCAACCGCTCGGGCTAGCTTCACTGTGGATTCAATTTCGTTAGGAATGTTCGAGATATCGGTTGTGGAGTGAACACCCCATGCACCGTCTGCAAGAATACGTAGTGTAGCGCCTATTTCTTGCCCAGGAATAGCATGCTCCAATTGACCATCTTTGAGGCGAACGGAGGATGTTGTTTCAGCCATGAGGCGTATCTCGGCATAGGTTGCTCCAAAATCCAGAGCCTGATCAAGAGCGCTGTTCATTCGAGTGCGGTCGAGGTATTTCGTTGAGCGGACGTGGCCCGGTGCATTCTGTGATTGGATGACCATGCTTCGCCATGGAGAGGGTGGTGTTTGAACTCTTTGCTCAACTCAACCTTCCACGCAAACCAATCGTACGCTCATCAACTTGCATTAAGGGCGTTTACGATGGTCGCTTTTACTGAGAACTACTCACATCAGCGAGAAGGATGTGGCCAATCAAAGACGCCTCAATTCGGCTCAAATCTACGTTTTCATCAAGTGCAATCCCGAGATTTTTTGCCCCATTGACATTTACTTCCAATTCCGAGGAAGTTTTTGATAAACCGAGATTTTTCAGCAACTGTTCGGCTTTTTTCCCCGTTGTTTGTAGATCTACCAAAGCGGACTGGTCTGGAATGTGGAGAAGCCATCCTGCCATTGCACCGTTTGGAAGACCCGCTCGCTTGAAAGCCTCCGATACATTGTGGGTTCCAGCCAAGACGCGCAAGAATTCAGCATCAAGTGTTCGTGCTTGGGCCGTACCACGTTCAGTATTTCGATTGCTGACAGTTGCTGCAGTCCACAATTGGCGTGAGGTTTGGGCAACATCAGTACGGCAAAACACCCACCGTTGGTTGGGGACGATTTTTTGGAAGGATTGCACAAAGGACTTCAAGTCAAGAGGTTCGGGACTTTCCCATGACCAACAAGGAAATGTTTCCCACATTGCACCGGACTGATTCATCATGACTCATCAAGTCTACGCCTGATCTTCGCCATCAAGCGGCATATCATCGCCACGTTTCTTGACCGGAGCCTTTCCATCGTTACGTTGAACGACTTTCTTGACTTCCGTCATAATGTTGTCCACCAGCTTTGGGCCCCATCCTCTCCAAGATGCTACTTTTTGTTGATCTCTGCGTGTCATTCCAAGCACATCTTTTGGTGTTCTGACTCCGATTGAGGCCAAAGAACGGGCACGCTGGCGACCAACATGACGTATTTTGACCAGTTTCAGCAGGTCTGGTTTGCAACCGTGTCGAACGCGCTGACGCAGTGTATCGAGGTTTGAGGAGAGTTGGGCAAGAATTGGCATGTGCTCATCAGCAAAGACATCGTCTGTAAGCAGGATTTCCCGAGCGGCGTACAACAACCAATCCATCAAATCAACTCGATGATGAACATCACCTGGGGATACATCGAGTTGCTTTTCGATTTCGCGCATTGTTTCTTCTTCAAACCAATGCTCAAGGCACCATGCAGATTTTACGAGGCCAAGGTGGCGTTCCTCGTATGGAATTTCATAAAGAAGTTCATCCTCAACTGCTGCGGCCTTGAGTTGCAAATCTGAACCGAGGGTTAGGTCTGAAGTTTTCGCCCACAATGATGCAAAATCAGGGGTGCTACAAGCAAGATGGGTGAGTCCAAATTCACTAACAGGCCCATCCTGACGAACCATTCTGCGGACCGCACGGCGCATTCCTGTACGCAGGATTGATGCTGACAATGGGTCGAGGTACAATTGTGCGATCCGTTCGCCCATTGGTGTCGCCTGATATTTCATCGCAGGCGGCTCACCAAGCGTTTCGTTCCATCCGCCGACATTGTTGAGAGAAGTGGCTGCCACAAAGCCGAGTGAGGGTTTGCCGTGCGGAGAGGGCACGTGCCTTGTTTGGCGCTCTTCTTGAAGCGAAACTCCGCCGGATTCTTGTGCAACATTGACCCAAACAGGCACATCATCATCCCATGTCTCATCGTCATCCATCGATTGATCTTGTCGACGTGCTTCGAACGTTTCATCAATACCCAGACGCCGCAAAAATCGTTCTTCAACCAACCAGTCCAACATAGAATCCAATCGTTCCTGAAGTTGGGTGTTAGGCATGGTTGTTCCGAGAAAGGTTGCATCGAAGAACGAGCCAATCGCTTCACGATGGAGCAGACCTCCGGTTGCAACACACGACAACAAGTGCATACGCATTGCAGGCTCAGCCGATAACTTCGATGAAATATCCTCGATTGGGCCAAAGAAGTAACGTTCGCTGACTTCGTCCGCAATTTGCCACCCATCGGTTCCCTTGCACAAGACCCATGCTTCACCGATCGAATCGTATCGAGGGCGTCCAGCCCTTCCCAGCATTTGATGGACTTCCATGACTGGAAGTGGACGGCTCATTCCATCATCCCAGCGTTTTATGTCTCGAACGAGGACCCTCCTTGCTGGCAGATTCACACCTGCAGCAAGGGTTGGTGTTGCACACAATGCGAGGATTGTACCTTTCTTGAAACCGGATTCAATGGTTTGCCGTTGTCGATGGGTTAAGCCTGCATGATGGAAAGCCACGCCACCTCGTATGCAATGTGCAAGAAGTTCGCCCATGCTGGTTTGGCTTCGACCCTCCAGTGTTTCTGCAAGTTGCTCAAGTTCAACCAAGCGTTCAGGTTGTTCTTTTGCAAATCGTTTCTTTACTCGTTCCGAGAGTTTCTTGGCTTCAGATTGGGCACTTCGCCGGGTCCCAACGAACACCAATACTTGTCCGCCTTGCTCGATTGTGTCTTGAACAACAATCCACGAAGGATGACTCAAAGGTCCATCCAAATGGCGGGGTGGTGAGAGCTCCTGGTGCGTTGAATCCAACGAAGATGACTGTATTTTCCTAGGCTCAAGGTGACGGTCGTGCAATGTAGAATATTCAAGATCGACCGGGCGCCAGTCCGACTTTATCAAAATCGCATCAAGCCATTTCGCAAGAATATCACAATTCCCTACTGTAGCCGAGAGAGCGATGAGTTGAGCATTCGGGCGCAATGTCCGTAATCGTGTCAAATTAATCTCAAGTGTTGGGCCACGGGATGCATCATGCAGAAGATGGAATTCAT
>DAPT01000072.1 GCA_002502215.1 Euryarchaeota archaeon UBA124 | reverse complement strand
GATGGCCTCTTGTTCATGCTCAGATGCAAGTTCATGGTAGATTTGTTCCAAGGTTGTTTCCGATGATTTGCTCAACTTACTGTAATAGAGAGCACAATTGCTGTGAACGGATTGCTTGGTTTGGTTGTCAATGCTGCGTACCAAGAATTCTCGAATGAGGTCGTGTACATCGTAAACATCTGTATCGACCTGTCGTGCAAGACCTTGTTCAACGAGGCTATCGAGCACGTCGACATCCAATTCATGCGCAAGGAGAGCGTCCAACGTTACGGCTTCTCTGAAAATCGAAAGCACCGTGAGAACGCGCTTCTGCTCTGCAGAGAGTTTTGAGAAAATCTCCTTTGTAACATAGTGCTCGAGCGTGTCGTGAAATGCACCTGCTGATGCTCCTCGGTTGATCAACTCCAAAACCAATGGGTGGCCTCTCGACAATCCGTGGATGTGGAGCCATTGCTCGGTGGAGAGGTCCTCAAATCCAGTGAGGAGATTGCGAGCAGAATCAGAGTCAAGCCCATCGAGCGGAAGAACCAGGCTTGTAATTCGACCCTCAGCGTCTTTTGTAGGTACAACGGGTTTGAAGGAACGCGAAAAGATGACCAGACCAATTGATTCCTCACTACCGAGCAAACCGAGCGTCATGGATTGGATTGTTTGGAACAGAATGGCATCCGACACTTTGTGAAAGTCGTCAATAACGATGAGCGTTGGGGTATTCTCCAATGAATCAATGAGAATTCTCGCCGCATCATCCGGTTTTGGAACCGGTGTTGCCGCAAGGTAATCTGCAAACGAAGAGTCGCCAATGTTGAGCAACCACTCTGCCAACGATTCGAATAAGGCGCGAGAACCTTCCCAATCTTGACATCGATGGTACAACAGATTTCTCCGGTGCATGAATCGCTCAATGAGTTTTGCAGCGATTGTAGTTTTCCCAATTCCAGCAATACCGGGAATCATGAGTGTCGTTGCCCTTGCATCGAGAAGATTTGCCATGTTGTCAAGTTCCTTCTCTCGACCAAAAAAATGTCTCAATCTCGGAAGGTCTCCAAGGGATGTTACAAGTTGTTTCTCGACCTGTTTTGATAAATCTCGTTCAATAAGATCCTCAGAAAGCGATCGTGCATCAAGAATAAGGTTGTCATCCAAATATCGTATGATATCGACCGGACGCATTGTAAACGGTAGCACCTCATGTGCCGCACCAAGAGAGGTTGAAACGCTCTCGCCATCAATGTTGATGCAACGGAATTGGAATTCACGAAGACGTGCCCATGTTTCTTCAGCAGCAATGATACCCGAATCGGTGAGAAAGTAGGCTTTCCGTTTCCTACTAACACCCTGCACGTGAGCCTGTCGTTCAACCAGCAAGCCCTGGTCTCTTAAGCCAGAAATTGCCCTTGGGACGTTCGAACGGGCAATGGCAACAGCGTTTGCAATTCCCATTTGCGAGAGTGAAAACGGAACTTCCACCTTTTCTTTGAAATCAGCATAATCCAAGAGATGGAGCAACACCTTCTCTTGAACGCCAGGTTTGGCAATCATTCAATCACACCCGATTTACTGACTTGGAGGTTGGTAGTTTGGATCTGGAACCCATTGGTTACTTTCTTGATCCCACAACCAGCCAGGATGCTGTCCAGATGCCTGAGGTGCGGCTTGCTGAGAAACCACCACAGATTGTGGCTGAGGAATCTCAACTGCTTCTTTTCGCCCCCATGCATATGGGTCAGCTTCCTCTTCAGCGTGTTCAGAAGTGACAAATTCTTCATCGTCGATGTCTTCGAATTCAACAAAGAAGTAAGCGACTGCACCTAGCAAAATAAGTGCACCAATGATGATTCCGATAATCATGAAGAGGCTGGAACCTTCATCGTTTTCACCAACCTCAACTCTGAATGTCGTTGGCTCTGCACTTCCACCGAAGGTTTGTCCATCCATGTTGAATTTGAGATTGTTGGAAGCATCGTTCATGTCCTGAAGACTGAGGTTCATCGACCATACTCCCGTATCACCAACAACAACTGTCTTGATCAAGCTGTTCGAGGCGATGGAACGGGCTTTGATTGTTGAGCCCGGCAAACCAGTTCCACTAAAAATCGCAGGATTGGTTGCGGTTACAGATTCTCCAGGATTGCTTCGCTCTACATCAAATTGGATTGCTTGAACAAAGAACGTAACGTCTCGAGATATAGCAGATTCATCGAAAACATCGCGCACAACAAACCGAACGTTCTCGATTGTCCAAGAGGTGATGTCTTCGTTCGATTGTGAGGTAGCAGGGTCGTATCGTGCAAATCCATCGCTATCGATTGTGATGAAGAACGGGTGGTTGTCATCGGATGGGTCGGTTTGATCATCGACGAAGTCTATGCTCAGTTGGTCAAAGGACGAATCTGGATCGACGAAGTATTGCTTCAAGTCAAGCACAGCCCCGCCACCGCATTGGTTTTCTGATGTCGAACCAACGACGCAGAAAATGGTCAGTTGGTTTGGCCAATTGGACGAATTAAACTGCGGTGGGATGTTGTTCGCATCGGTCGGTTTCGAAATCGTAATTCGAACAACGTCCTCTGCAGAATAATCTTCTCCATCGTATGCTTTGACACGAATTTCATATTGGCGCTCGTGGATGAGTTTGCTCGTATCCCAAACGGCAGACCAAGAGTATCCCGGTCCAGTTTGAGTGAAGGTCGTCACAGGTCCGGGGCCGTTGTTGAGAATCAAACCACTTGCCAAGTCAAGAATTTCAATCTCAACTCGAGTGATGGTTCCATCGGCTCCATCGCTTGCAAACCCGATCAGAGTTGTTGTCGATTCAGCCCGCACAGGTTCCGTGCCATCCGGTTCAAGCAAGTCAACAATCGGAATGATGTTGTCGTTGAGGACCGTTACTGTACGCGTCGAAACGACACAAATTCCTTGCTCATCATCGCAGAAATCACTGTCACTTGCCCATACTTCGAACGTGTATTCACCACTTTCAAGTTCTTCGAAATTCCAGTCGTATGCCCATGCCACCGAACCATCAATGGCGAAATGGGATGAGTACCCATCAGGTCCTGTAACATCAAACCAAATGTCTTGTATGTCCGATCCCCACGTACCAGAGTACGGATCTGATGCGGTACCGGTGAAGAGAATCTTACCATTCGAGTGTGTTGAGCCATCCAATGGTTCGTTGAGGTAAAGCGTTGGAGGCACCAAATTCAGCTTGAACTTACGTACTTCAATTGGCGAGTAATCAAGTCCATCATAGGAACGAATTCGGAAGGTAACATCGCTTTCACCGTCAGGGTGGGCAGAAAGATCCCAATCAAAGGACCATGTCTTGAAAGGATGGTTTTCTTTGGTCAATTCCCCGTTCGCACCAGATGTATCGACTGCATAGTACCAATCTGGGCTGCCTGGAGGTTGAATTTCAACTCGCTCAATCATTCCAAATTGGCGGTCGTAGGCGATGATGTCAAGTGGGTATGGTCCGGATTGTCCGTCCCATGCGGTTCCTGTGATGACGGCATTGATTGCAAAGGAATCACCGTCGTACTGCTCAACTGTAACACTCGGACGCTGGTTATCGAGGCTGATGACATCGTCAATTGCTCCGCTTAAAACGAAATCGAATTCTTTGGTGCCCTTGCCAAACTTGTATGCTTCAACGATGTAGAACGGTAATTCTCTGCCGTTTGCACAATCTGGGTCATCGGCATCGACGAAGGTATCTCCATCGTTGTCGTAGCCATCAGAACAGGTATCTTCGTCGAGGACAGTTGGGTTGGTTGGGTCAGATCCAGGGACCGTTACTCCTGTTTCCCCAACAAAGTGATTCCAGTTTCGGTCGAGAAGGAAATCCGATGGAAGTGAGACCTGTTGCGTAAATCCAAAACTATCGGTCGTCAGTTCGTAGAGCGGCAAACCCGTAGCGTCCTTGATGACGACGGTGGCTCCAGCAACGTTGCTGTTCTTTGCTTTGACTTGGTAGCGAACCAATTCACCTTGTCGAACTTGTGAACCCCAGGCAGAGTTTTGGTTCTGAACGTGAATCTTTGAGGCATCAAAATTCTGCAAATCTGCAAATGAGAACACAGTCGAATTGTTCACAAGTTCGATTGCAAGCGGCATATCTCTTGGGGGAACTTCTGCTGTGTCTGGAAGAAGGAGACACTCAGCTTGGACGAAAGGACATTCTGCTCCAAGCCACTGAAGCATAACCGGGAAGGAGTATTCGCCACCAGCGTCAGGAATGTACTCGGATTGAACTGTGACACGGGATTCAGAGATGTTGTATACTTGTGTTGCGTTGGTCCACGTATTTTCAGAGAAGTAACCAATCGAACCATACTTTTGTCCGTACTGATTATCAAAATGTGAGATATTGACTGCGAACTGACCAGCTTCGATGGCGTTGCGTTGAACATTCACAATCGACCCTTTGATCCGGAGTCCGTCGCCAGCGTTGTTGGTTACGGTGTTGTCAACAATGGTTGCTGACGAAGTGAAAACGTGAATTGCAGGGCAGTTGAAGTCTCCACCATACATCCACAGTGAATTGCATGTTCCAGAATTGTTGGAAATGATGTTGTTCGCAATGTACGCTCTGTTTGGTGAAGGTCCTGGGTAATTGCTTCCCTGGTCACGGTAGTGATATTCTCCAATTTGGACGGGTTCTTTTGCGGTGTCTTGAATGGTGTTGTTTTCAATTTCGACCTCAGACTGCCCGTAGACCCAAAATCCGTTGTAACCCGTGATAGGCCCAACGGTGTTACGATGTGCGAGAACGGTTGAATCACGAATACCAAATCCTGAACCGCCCGATGCGCCAGAAATCGTGTTTGAAGTTGCAGACACGATGGCACCATCGTAGGCTGTAATCCCAGCACCTTCTCCTGTTGTGATTACATTGTTATCGAGATACAATGTGTGTGCATAGTCACCTGTTGTTTTGTAGGAGTTGGTGTCGATAGCATTGCAGAGAACATCGATCGTGCTGTTCCCCATTGATCCGGATGATCCTTTGAAGAAAACTCCGTATGCGTTGTCCTTGATGTCGAGTGAATCCATAGCGATGTAGGATGATTCCGCATAGATCAACACACGACCGCCACCCTGGTTACCGCATTGCGCTTGGGTGTTCCCCGTGAATGTTGAACCTGTGATGGTAAGAGCGGAGAGGATACCTGCTCCTGCGTCGTAGGCACGAACTGCTGCTGCATCATAGCCACGACCGTCATCACCGATTGTGAAGGTTGAATCACGAATGGTCGGTGCGGCAAAGTCGAGCGCAATGATGTTTGACGTGTTGATGTTTGAGAACGCTAAATTATCCAGCGTCGTCGAAGCACCATCGAACACGAGCGTGCCGTATTGGACAGCCTGCAACGATTGCACGTAAATTGGGAAGCCGTATGCATTGTTGAAGGAAACATACGACATTCCTGTTGATGCTTGGTTAATCGTGTTGCGAACAATGATTCCAGAGCCACAAGCAGCGTCAGAGTTTGTCAGCAGGTTGTTCCCTTGTTGGTAACAACGTCCTGCTACGCTGTAATCCGAAGGAGTCGCCCACTCAAATCGGATTTGAGAGGATGAGCTTCCTTGCGAAGCACCGCATGCAGCAGATCCCGCGCATATCGCACCTTCGACGTCAATAAAGACACCCGCTGGTATGTTGATTGTTGTACCTGCGTTGATCACCAACTTCGCGCCTTCTGCTACGGTCACGTCACCTGTTAATGTGTGAGTTCCACTCCAAGTCTCGGTTGTAACAATGGTTCCCGATGCGGTTTCGTTTACTGCACTCGCAGTAGGTACTGTAATCAAACCAATCATCAGGGATGTAAGTAACAACCCTACGAGACCTACACTTTTTCCGGCATTTGCAATTTGCATGTTCATTCCTCTGTTTCACGGGATTACCTGAACGAATATAATACTGCGCCCCAATTGACATCCTTTAGAATATCAATTGACTTAGATAGTATCATTAAATCCGTAAAAAGAGTATCATTATGTAGAGAAAATATCATTATATGTTGCATTAATCTCTAACAATTTGTGTCCACTGCAACCCGATCGAGCCATCCTTTTGCTTTCAGTTGACCGTACCCATCGGTTGAATCGTGTTGCATACTCGTGCTCATGGAGTCAACCAGAGCTCGCTTCACCAATTCAATGCAAGAAGTCGTAGAACCTTCAGTTGGTCTGAGTTCTGGATGCGCTTCCAAAATCAACGACAGTGCTCCGGTAACGAACACCGTTGCATCTGAAGTTCCACTCGAAGTGTACCACTGGTCGTCCTCACCAGTGGACAAAATATCAACGCCGGGAGCGGTGAGTTCTGGTTTTTGATGCGGGTATGTCCTTGGATTGCCATCAGAGTCAAGAGGTCCACCCTCTGATGATTTTTCCCAAGTGTCACCGTTCTTGTCAAATGCGCCTACGGTAATCACCAGATTGACGTTTCCTGGTGCGCTTACGAAGCCATCATCACCAGCACCGCCGTCGTTCCCAGCAGCGGCGACGACGAATATTCCCGCATCGATCGCCTGACGAGTGGCTGAAACAGCGGGACCTTCACGTGATGCAGATTGATCTTGTACACCACCGAGTGAGAGGGAAATGATGTCCGCTTCAAACTCGAAAATACACCACCGTATTGCGTCAGCAACTCTTGTTTCTGAACCTGTATTGTTCTCACCATTCGCACTGAGGGCGGCTGCCATTCCTAGTGTTACATTCGGAGCGATACCTGTTTGAACATCGGTTGATAACAACAGCCCGGCCATCAGGGTGCCGTGTGAAATTGAACCGTAGTCCACAGGTTCTATTGAATTGCCAACGAAATCTTTGAACTCAACCTTGGCATTGCGAAGCGAGGTATGTGTCAGCGAGACGCCGGTATCAACCATGCAGACTCGAACATCCTCACCGGAGAGGCCGTCGGACTGCAATTCACGGATTTCAGATTCTTCAAAGGCCCACTCAGAAGTGGGAGGTGGTAATTGCAACAGCAAGAGGTTCGATTGCCAGAGAAGGAGAATGATACCCAAGAAGAGGGCCACAATCACACCAGACGCAAGAGAAAAGATGCGCCTTGGCTGGTATGGAAGTGCAGTCGGGACAATCGGTGCCCACCCAGTCACCTCAGCACGCCATTGACTCTCATGTCCAATGGTCGATGGATCAATTGCAGAGAGTATCTTTGGCTCCCCAGGCTCGGGAAGCAGGTCAACTCCACGTAGTTCCTCCATGCCCCTCCCAACAAAATGGGCGGTTCTTCCGTATCAAGTCTTGTCTGAACATGAATCAGAATCGACTGCCTGAGCCTCGAGCTCGAGCGGACGCCTTGAATCCAAAGTACAGAATAATGAAGATCAGCGCAATGATTGTGACAATGACAATCGGGTTGGATGAATCATCTGAGCCTTGAACGAGGTACTCGATTCCGAAATCGCCCTCGACGCTGCCGATTGTGTAATTCACATCATCACCGTTAACGACCGCACGGACATCGTATCGAGTGATTCCTTGGCTAGCCATCGGTAGGGAGAACTCGAAATTTGTCGAGCCTTGAGCAGGTACACTCAGGCTCATATTCATCTCAGAAATACCGCCTGAATCGAGGAAAACGGTGACGTTTTGCGCCGTTCGCAGACCGTTGTTCTCAATTACGATAACAACCATGTTCGGATCGACATCTGCAAATCCATTGCTTCGAGAGAGTGAAAGGTCTTCGTTCCAATTTAATTCGATACGCGCAGCTTCGATTTCGATTTCAACGTCTTCATACGTCAAACCATCCTCGCTTGAAATTCGAACAGTCATATAGACTGGTCCTGCATTGAAATCTGGGGTCGCTGTAACCGAGAACGCAAGGTCTCGCATGTTGCCCTTAGCAATCGTCGTTACACCATTCATCGGGGTGATTGTGAATCCTGGAGGAGGTGTGCGGATCTCGTAGGTGAAAGAATCATCACCGTTTCCGTTGTTGTTAATGGTCAAGGAAGCAGTTGTGCTTCCGCCTGGCGCTAAGCCAATTGGCGACGACACCTCGGTGTAATTGAACGCATAGATTTGAGGAACCTCAACATTGAGAGAAATCTCAGTCATATCTCCGCTATCAGCGGAGAATCGAATGTTGATGTCATGACCGTTTTCAAGCCACCACGCTTCTTCTACTGAAGGAAGAACAATACGTGCTCGTATGGTTGTTTCGAGTGTTGCGTTTTCAGCAACGTCTCCAATTCCTAGCAATGTACTCGAGGATTCAATCCAATCTGTTCCATTCCAGAATTCAACCGACCATTCATCTTGGTCAGGTGAAACGGTCACCGTTCCAGTGATATCGAACGGATCTGAAATCTCTGTCCCCTGGTATTCCGCAAGAACATCAAATTCAATTGTTGAGTAATTGTCTGCATCATTCGAATCGATCATTGCGCGCAAGTCTCGATTCTCATCTCCGAGTACAGTAGCATTTTGCACGCCACTCACAGAGAGGAGGAGGTCGCTGTTGGTCTTCCGGTTGTAGGAAAGCAAGACAGCAGTTCGTCCTTCATCACCGTTATCGAGGGAGATTCCCGCGGTGTAGTTCATTGGGTGATCGCGTTGCACCGTTGAGAATTCTGAATTGAAGGTTGCAGATTCAGCAGGAAGGAGAACTTCGAGCGTTCCATCGGATTCAAGTGGTAGAGCCCAAACTCTTCCATCGCCTAGGTCAACCTCAACATCAACAACATCGCTTACAGGTGAGGACTCATCGTCCGTACCTGCATTGAAGGTTTGTAGATTGAATGAAGTGAATTCGGTTGTTAGATCAACCCATCCACCCTTGCTCATGACAAGATCAATGCTACCACCGTCTTGTACCTCAGCCTCGAGTAGACCAATTGCAACACCTCCGCCGTTGAAAGGTGCATCATCTTGGTAGACAACAACAACCCATTCGCCTGGTTCAACAACCGCCGTGAATGTGAGTGTCTCATCCGAGAGTGTACCAACAACATCAATTGAATCTTGTTGATTCTCTGAGGTTCCATAAAGCGTGATGGATGCCCCATCGAGTCGAGAAGCGTCCAGCACATCGGTAATCGAACCGGTAACGGTTACTTCCGCTGCCGACATCTCTATGTCCTGAGAGACTGGCGCATTGTCTACAATGTATGTACCAGTGTTGTTGTCGTCATAGGAAACAACGCCAAATCCATCTTTTGCAACGGTTACGCTGTAGTTCTCAAGGATTGGAACGTAGATTCGCCATACACCTGACGAATCTGTTTCAACCACCGTATTGATGCTTCCACCTTGGATGGTTACGTTGGCACCTTCAACTCCCTCGTCTGCATCAGCGATGTCGTTCTCGTCGGTATCCCAGTAGGCTTTACCACCGATTTCAACTTCCAATGCCGCATGAACGACTCCAAGCGATGTGTTCGCATCGATCAAAACGGGAGCGTCTGAGGTGTCAAGCGTCCAATAGCGCTGTGCTGCGGACTCATTCATGAACAAACTCCAGGTTCCTGGCATCAACAATTGCGTCGAATTACCATCGACGTCCGTTGGGTTCATTGTAATGTTACCAAATCCGTCATGACTGACAAGAACAACCTTCTTACCAGCAAGATTCGATTCCGTTCCAGTTTCCTTCAATGTAAGAGAGACCTCAATGGCTTCAACGAGAGCCAGAGACAAATCGGTACGGACACTCGAATCGGCACCAATCGTTATTGGCATTCGCAATGATTCAGTTATGCCCTCACCGTTAAGAAGCGGTGAGACAATAACGATGTAATCTCCACTCTGAACGTACGTTGCAAAGGTTCCGTTTTCACCAACACTGATCGGTACGTAATCAGAACCGTCGGGTGTCA
>DAPT01000004.1 GCA_002502215.1 Euryarchaeota archaeon UBA124 | reverse complement strand
TCGGGTCAATTTGCTGAAACCTCACAAATTGCTTGCAACAATGCTGACAAGATCCGTGAAATCATCGAGCGGGTATCTGGTCGGGAACTGTCCCATGATTGGTTCCCATGGAATCCGATCGATTCCAACGGCTCCATCGATGGAATTCGTGTCACAGGTTGGAACAATCCATTCGTATCTTGGATAGATTCCGAAGGAAACGAAGGACAAAGCGACGTAACCAAAGGAGAAGGAAAACTCCCTTGGCGAATTGATTGGCCTGCGAAATGGGCATGGATTGGAGTCACAATGGAGCCATTCGGAAAAGACCACGGTGCAGCGGGTGGTTCATACGACACGGGCAAAGAAATTGTTGAATTGTTTGCACAACAAGCTCCCGTAGACCTCACCTATGAGTGGATAAGCCTACGCGGACAAGGTGCTATGTCCTCTTCATCCGGAAACACGGTTGGACCGCTCGAAGCGCTCTCTCTTGTTCCCCCAGAAATCCTTCGATACCTTGTAGCATCAACTAAACCAAACAAAGCCATCGAGTTTGATACCGGCGTGGGGTTGGTGAATTTAGCGGATGAGTTTGAAAGAACAACCTCACGTGATTTCTCTATAGAACTGGAGAAAGAAGGACTTAGCCGAAGACAATTGGTTGCCATTGAGGATGCAAAAACTGCACTTGAACTTTCACTCATTTCACCCAGAGAAGAAACTTCTTCAGTCACCTTCCGACACCTAGCAATGCTCGCTCAAACCAAATCGAAAGACGAAGATGTATGGAGGTCACTCGGAATAGTTGGAACGATTCCGCAAAGCATGGTCGATCGCCTTCATCGTATGCGAACTTGGGTTCACTCAAACCACTTTCCGGAAGAACTCCGTATTGCAATTCTTGAACAACCAAGCTCCGAAGCAATGGAACAAATGGGCGAGGAGAACATCCTTCTGCTTCCCGAACTCATCAAATCTCTTCGTTCATCGAACTGGGAGGCTGCGTCCATCCAAACCTCAATCTCCAGCACTGCTAAAACGCTTGAATTGTCGCCGCGTCATGCATACAGAGCCCTGTATCTCTGCCTCATGGGGACGGAACGTGGGCCAAGATTGCCGGCGATTTTGACCGAACTTGATCAAGATACGATTCTCAACCTGCTTGACGCCTGTTTGCAAACCAAGCAAGAATCCTGACATTAGCATCCTCCTGACCCTAAGAGTTGAAAAGAGGTCGGACCATCTCCACATCATGGCAGGGGTCTTTTGCCCAACGTGCGAGGCTGGTGTAGAGGCTGCTGCCAAGTTCTGTTTGTCTAGCGGCCACGATATGACCGTTCAAGGTCCGATTACTTCAACGGGTCACGACCTCAACCAAATCAAAGATGTCATTCGACACCGAGAAGACCTTTCTATGGCTGAAAAATTCGACATGATTGCCCGTGTTGAAGAGGGTGCAAACCCCATCACCATGGGGATTGCTGCGGCATCAGACGACGGTGAAAATTTTGATATTGGTCAAGCATTTGAAGGAGCGAGCGACGATATTTCATCCTTCAAGAAACATGAATTCGGACAATCACCCGCTGCGAATGCCGCTGTCCGAGCAGTTGTTCGGGGTACTTCCGGATGGGACATGATCAAAGCAGGAACACTCGACATGTCAGACGGTATGTTTCGAGATGCAATGAATCACGGGATGGACGCCTCGACACACATCCACGACGTGGCCAGCGGTGAGCACGAAGGAATCGATCCTGATGCGATGAGAGCGATTCCAGTCCTCAAACCGCCTAAGAGAAGCTTCTGCCCAAAATGTGGCTCTGACATTCATAACAATACGATGCTTCAATGGAGAAAATGGAGGGAATCATCCTCGGATGTTGTGTCAATGCAAATGGAAGCAGCAATGGAAACTGCATTGATTGAAGTCGCTAGCCATTATGTCAACGTGATTCAAGCACTGAAAGACGAGCGCGATGATGCTGTTGCACGAACCGCCAAAGCATCAGCGGAAGGGAACGAAGAATCGCTCCGAGAGAAACTTGAGGCGGAAATTCGGGCAGAACTTGAGAAGGAGTTCAAATCCGAGGGCAAGTCAAAATCGAGCGGTAAATCAAAATCGAAAGCCAAATCACAACCAAAGAAAACGCAATCCAAACCAAAGAGTAAACCGAAGGCAGGAGGGCTCTTTGGGGCGAAACGTCCCAAGAAAACCTACGAAGGAGAACCTGGTGGTAAAGCTGATTGGTTCCTCGAAGAAGCCCTCGATACCGTCTACGACCCACACGGGACGGGTAAGTCGGTCAAGGGCGCAACCATTTTGGCTCGGTCCTCGGAAGGAAACGTACGCGTTCGTGATGTTGTACGTGCTTATGCGCTCCAGGGCCGAGACGGAGTTTTGGAATTGGCATGGACAAACCCAATTACTGAGTATCTGATTGAAGCCTTCGACGCCTGCTGAACTACAGTAGGTTCGATGAGAGATCGAGGATGTATCGGATTCCAATAACGAAAAGTACAGCAACAAAAAGTTGCATAATCCGATGCTCAGAAACGTTTGCTAACCCAAACCTTGCACCGAAATTTGCCGAAATAACAACGACAATAAACAGACTGAAAATAAACACAAGATTCGATGTGAGAACATCGAGTTGGCTTGAATCAAGAACTGAAAAGTGTGCGAATATGGACACCGGAAGTACAACCATCATGATGTGAAGACTTGTTCCAATCGCCTTCCTCGATTCAAGCCCGCCGTATGACCTGAGAACCGGAACATAAATTGCTCCCGCACCTACAGCGAGAACAGAAGAAAGTAAACCACCAGAAGCGACACCTGCTCCAAGGATCGGTAGGTTTGGCTCTTGCTCCTGTTTGATGCTTGTGTCCGTTGAGCGAAGTGTTTTACCAATGGCCCATGTTACAAAAATCAGACTCAAACCTTTGAACAACAAATCAAACGATCCGCTCATCGAAGCAACTACGAAGACCCCTAGTATGGCACCGGGAAGTGCCCCCAAAAGGCTTTGTTTGAACCGCTCATGTGATATGTGACCCTCCTTTCTGTGACGCAATCCTGAACCCCAAGCTACAGTTGCGGAGAGGGTAAGAGAAACGATGAGCAGTGCTCCATCAATTTCCCAGCCTAAACCGTAGTGAAGCAGTGGAGCAAACAACAGACCGCCGCCAAGACCAAGCGGTGCGAAAAGAAAACCAATAAAACCGCTGCCAAGGATTACCAAAGCCATGGTAACGGCGTCCATATCGGTTCCATTGGAACTCAGCATATCATATCAACCCAATCTGTAGTATAGATTGATAAGTGTTTGACACGACCAATCTTCATGGACGCACTCATGATTGGACTTATTGTCGGAGGATTCCTACTCCTAATTTTTGGTTTCTGGTTTTTCAGCACCTGGAATCGATTGGTTCGTTTGGAAGAAAATGCAAACAAATCCTGGGCTGACATTGATGTGCTCCTGAAACAACGGTACGATATGATTCCAAATCTCGTCAACATCGTGAAAGGATATGCAGAACACGAGCGTGAAATCTTTGAGCAGTTTGCAGCCGCTCGTCAAACTGCTGCCGGCTGCCTTGCGCAAGGAGACGTTAAGGGCGTTGGTGCTGCTGAGGGCATGCTTTCTGGCCTCATGCCAAGAATCAACATGGTTGCAGAGCAGTACCCTGAGCTCAAGGCAGATACCTCCTTTGTCAATCTGCAAAACCAATTGGTAGCGCTTGAAAACCAACTCGCAGACCGACGAGAATTTTACAATGCTTCATCCACCAACTTCAACTCTGCAATTCAAATGATTCCAACAAACTTTGTTGCGGCAACGAAAGGTTGCATGAGGAGAGAACTCTTCGTCGTCGAAGGTGTTCAGCGAGAGAACGTTCAGATTTCCTTCTGAATACGAACCTTGAAGTTTGAACCGCATAAATCGAGTCTGAGGAGCATCCTATGTTCTTGGTAATAGGTCACAGCCCGATTGCTGTCAATCTGGCTCGCTGGTGCGCTGAAAGGCGACCAACAAGGCTGATTGGTCTCGCTTCATCTCTTGTGATCTCTGAAGAATTGGGCGACTGCGAAATTCTTCCATTACCAAAACCGCTGCGTGTTTCTGATTTGCCCAATGCTGGCCAGAAACCAACCGCTGTCATCCTTGTCGA
>DAPT01000058.1 GCA_002502215.1 Euryarchaeota archaeon UBA124 | reverse complement strand
CTTTCAGATTTTTTGATTCGTGAATTCCAGTGTACCATGACTCCCACAAACCATCCTGTCGGTTTATCTGATAGATCGCATCTGAAAAATCGGAACTTTGCGACTGTAAATGTACGAATCCTGTTGCATTCTCACGCTCTACAGAATATTTGTTTGTCGTATCCCTGATGTTGTGTTGAGTTGCCCAGGGTATCCAGGTGTCTTGCGTTGTATCAATCAGTACGTCAAAGGCTAACCTTCCATTAAGTTGTCCAGCGCCAATCAGTTCAACGTTGTAACACCCTTCAGAATCCTTGAATGTTGAAACCACCCGGGTTCGATGTGAGAATTGGATTCCTTGCTTCGCAAGTTCGATACTCATGCCTTTCATAATCCATTCATGACGAAAAGCCGAATCCGTTCCTTCAAATTGCTGATCTGTTGAAAAGGTGAGAGGTATTGATTCTCGCTTAAAGAGGACGCTTGGCCAAACGTTCGGTAGGCCAAATTCGATGGAATGATCAACCACGTACACTTCATGAGAATCTTGGATCGCAGAATATGCACACCCAAAAGCGACCAGTCCCGCACCAACGATTAGTACCTTCAAACTCTCACCTTTGCTCGATCATAAGCGCATCAACTGGGCAGCTAGGGATGCATAATTCACAATATGTACATTGTGATTGTTCAACAATAGCAAGCAGCCCCTTCATCGACAGAGCATTGGTTGGACAAAGTGCAACACATGCTCCACATCCATAACACAAATCATTATCCACGAGAAAATGGGGATGAGCCATGAACGTTCCAGTGGATACTCGCATATTTCATCTTGCATCGAATATCTGTCATCAAGGACAAAAAAGACTTCAGTAGAAATAGATTTCTAAACTATATGGATTTACACAGGTTACGTTCTCACACCCCTTCGTTTCCATTCGAAATAATTATACAATAGACAGGATCAACAAAGTAAAATAAAATCAAGAAACCAACAAAGTACAATCGTATTGTGTCGCGTGAAGTGTATATTATTAGTGGTAAATTATCATCAAACTCTTTGTCGATACCTGCCATGAAATCTCTAGTAGAAATAGAGGGGTGTGACCCACAAGTTCATTGCTACCGGTAGAACCGTTAAGGTATGGTCGTGTATGCTCCGGGCCGAACCTCGAACTATCCAGATTCCCCGCCCGATAACGGATTGCGTTACCACTATCTTGGTGGCGGTAACGAGGTAGGAAACGTTGGAATTGTTCTCGAAGATCCTACTTCAAACCGTCTTCTTTTGGATTATGGAATCGCCCCCACAAAACCACCTCGTTATCCTAACGAAGCTCCTCATGTATCGAATGCGATTATCACTCACTCTCATATTGATCACCTTGGAATGGTTCCATGGCTTGCTTCGAACCATAATACCACACTCCATGCAACGAATCTTACTGCAGCGATTTCAGAAATGATGTGGTATGATTGCCATAAAGTATCATCGATTGAAGGATACCCACTACCCTGGGACAAACGTGATATCGATCTTGCGTTATCTGCTTGGAAAACACATCCCTTCAATGAATCCTGGCATCAAGATGATTGGAAACTGGAACTCCACAAAGCAGGACATATTCCCGGAGCTGCGATGCTTCATGTCGAGACTCCAAACAAAAAAGTCCTTTTTTCCGGCGACTTCGATACAAGAGATTCTCAGCTGACAGTAGGAGCAAAACCAGTAAAATCGGACGTTCTTTTCGTAGAAGGAACGTACGGTGGACGAGATCACCCTCCGAAGGAAGAGGAGAATCAACGATTTATTGAACGAGTGATTGAAGTCGTTGACCGTGGAGGAACCGCACTTGTGCCTGCATTTGCCAATGGGCGCACGCAAGATGTCGTCATGCTCCTTCACAAGTATCTACCAGAACTTGATGTGCACGTCGATGGTATGGGTAAGCGGGTCGCTCGATTACAAATGGATCATCCAGAAACCCTACGAGACCCATCAGCACTCGAGTCCGCCTGGCGCTGGTGTCGACGAGTCTCAAGTAAATCGGATCGCAAGAAAGCCCTGGACGCTGACGTGATTGTTTCGACATCCGGTATGATGGATGGCGGGCCCTCCATATGGTACCTAAACCGACTCCGACATGATCGTAAGAATGCGATTTTACTCACCGGATATCAAGCTCGAAACACTGGCGGTCGCCGTTTACTCGAAGAAAGAAGAGTGCCTATATTTGGTAAACTCGCAAGCATTGAGCTCGATGTCGACCAATATTCGTTTTCCACACATGCAGGACATCAAGAGATCGTTCAATTCGCTGAAGAATGCCAAGCAGAAGACGTAGTTATCTATCATTCTGATCCAAACATGGCACGCCCTCCCCTTGTCGATGCACTCGAAGCGAACGGACACAGAGTCCATACCCCGGAAAATGGTATTCCGGGCATTTTGGATTGATTCAATCAGCCGAAGGGGTTGAATACATCAACCTAAAGCGATAGCCGATAGCATGGCAGCAAAAGCACCTGGTGGAAAGAAACGTCCTCGAAGGAAACGTAAGTTACGGTTATCTCTCCGTCAAAGTAAGATCAAAAAGGCTGACACTTACACGGATTCCCTAGGATGGTCCACTGACGTTGGTCGAACGCTTGGAGAAGCTCCGAAAGCACAGGAACCTGAAACCGTCAACATTCAATGCGATATGTGCGGGTCGATGTTGAAAATCCGCAAACCGACCAAGGCAAGATATACAGTCACATGCACATATCCAGAATGCGGCAATGTAATGACGTTCGATTGAAATGAACCGATTCCTCATTGTAATTTTCCTAATGATTCTCCCTTCATTGCAAGGGTGTTTACAAACTGAAAATGAGCCTCAAACCTCAACAATACGACTTGCAACGACAACTTCTCTTCAAGATTCTGGATTGCTTACCGAACTGTTGCCAAAATTTACAGATCGTACTGGAACAGAAATCGATGTAATCGCAGTAGGTTCCGGAGCAGCAATGTCGCTTGCACAAAACAACGATGTTGACGTCCTCATAGTACACGATCCTACTCGAGAAATGGAATTCATCGCTGATGGATTTGCAGAAAATCGAACAACCTTCGCTTGGAACCGCTTTGTCTTACTTGGTCCAACCAATGTAGCTGGAAATCTATTTGAAACTCTTGATTTTATCATTGAGGAGAATCAGTGTTTTGTTTCTCGTGGTGACGAATCAGGCACCCATCAGAAAGAACAAGAGCTCTGGAGGATGTTTTCAAATCAATCTGAAGCTGAATTCGTCGAGGATGAATTAGGATACCATCCTGTTTGGGATGGCTATCAATCGATTGGCCAAGGCATGGGTGCTGCAATTACAATTTCAAATGAATTGGAGTGCTGGACATTATCTGACCGAGGTACAGCGTTGTACCGCCAAGACAACACAAATATGATCATTCATCAATTCACTGACATCGTATTGATTAACCCATATTCGATTTTACTGATGGATAACCAACACCGTGAATCAACGATTGCCTTACGCGATTTCTTAGTCTCATCATCGGAGGAAATTGAAAAATACACTGTCAAGAATGAAACGCTTTTCCATGGCGGTACACCAGCAACCTAACCGATTCGTCGACCTTCAAGGATTTGTTTTGAAACCTCGTCATCTTCATGAATCAATCTTCCATTGTGGATGTAGAGTATACGATCAGCCAATCGCTCGGCTTGGAATGGGTTGTGAGTTGCAAAAACAACCCCTCCTCCTCGATTCTTAAACAATTCAATTTGTTTCTCAATCCGTTCAACAGAAGAGCCATCAAGCTCGGATGTTACCTCATCAAGAAGCAAAATCTTCCGGTTCATCGACAATGCTCGAAGAAATGCGAGACGCTGTACTTCTCCACCCGATAATGAATCGGTCCGTTGTCCACCCCTTTCTTCAAAACCACACAGTGAAGCGTAATGGATACCTGAATTCGGCAAATCACTATGCAGTCTTGACGAGAGTTCGAGCTCGTTTGCAACAGTATCCATAACCAAAACAGGATTTTGAGAAACATAAGCCAAATCCCGACTGTAATCCGTAGGTGCATTCTCTAGGCCCGCCATAGCTCTCAATAGTGTTGACTTCCCTGAGCCAGATTCTCCCATTAATGCAACAATTTCACGATCTGAAACTTCTAACGAACACGAAGCAATAATTTTGGTTCCATCCTTCTCGACAGTCAAATTTTCCCATACCGCATTGAATTCTTCGAATGTCTTATCCAGGGCTTTCTCACTTCCAAGTGTTTGTTGCTCGAAGAAACGAACATATTGAATAAATTGTAAACCGAATGCAGTGGCGAGTGAAATGCATAACAGAACAAGACCTAATTGCAATGCAGCGTCCAAGTGTCCAACACTTGTCTCAAGCACCACACTCGTTGTCAGGACACGGGTCTTACCTGCAATGTTTCCTCCAACCATCATAACAGCGCCTACCTCTGCGATGGCTCGGCCAAATCCAAGAAGCACTGCGTTGGTTATGCCTCTTCTTGCGCAGTACATCTCGAGAAATACGCGTTGTCTCCTCGTAGCATTCATGATACGAAATACATCACGTTTCTCCGAGGAAACGCGTTCAAGTGCCGTCCATGAGACGCCAAGAACGAGCGGGAAAATAAGGAAGGTTTGAGCGACGATCATACCTTGAATCGTAAACAACCAGTTGAGCGACCCAAAAACCCCATTCTTACTCAATGCAATGTAGACTGCAACACCTACGACGACAGGGGGGAGTCCATACAGCGCCTGTGTTGTTGCTCGTAAAAAGGGTTTAATTCTCCATCTTACATTTGCAAGAATCATTGCGAATCCAATGGCAAACGTTCCAGCGATTATCGTCGCAGAACCACTTGTTACAAGGGTCCTTACGACCACATCCCAAAGGTTAGTAGAATCAACCACACCATAGCGAAGTAAGACAAACCTTTGAGGTTGGCGAAGCAGGCCGTTGGTTGGAGAAGTGATGAAATGAAGGGA
>DAPT01000093.1:3710-7198 GCA_002502215.1 Euryarchaeota archaeon UBA124 | reverse complement strand
CGGTTTGATTCAGTTATGGGACAATGACGGTGAAGTCATCCACCATGAGATTCTTTTGCAGTCTATGATTTACGATTGTCACATTGGAGCCAACGATGAATTCTTCTCTGTATCCACAGCTGACGATGGAATACGAAAATGGACATTCGGCGGCTCCGAATTGAAACCGATTGATGTGAACGATGCATTGCAATATCAGTTCACATCTGACGCAAACATCCTCATCATCCACAAGAATTCACCAGCACAACATCTGTTCACATACGATGCGCAGAACGAAGAGATTCTCGATGAAGTCATGATGTTCCACAACTTTGATGATTACGTCCTTCGATACAATCAGTTCAATTCACTGGTGAACATTTACATGAATTCGGACGTAGACAATGTCGTAAAGTATGGGCTTGAAGTTTTCCGAGAAGGAGAAGGAGAATCGGGCACTGATACTGACGGCGATGGTATCCCTGACTCCATTGACGCTGATGACGATGGTGATGGAATTGAAGACAATTGGGATCTTAACTGCGAGGACATAGGGATTCCTTGTGAATTGCTACCGGATGAAAATTTTATTCGTACCATTGACCTGGAAATCAATTCTACGCATGCCAAGATCAAACAATCGTTTACTCTAAACAAGAAACACTCGTCAAGTATCCGAAATTTGGCTCGCTATTCTTTGGACGCTGATATCAAACTGATTGAATCGGAAGCGCAATTGTTTGCGGATTCGATTTGCAGCAACATGGATTTGGAACAACTTGAGGAAACGATGTTGACAACGTTTGAATTCAGCAATACGACACTAAGTTTTGTAGAAATTTATTGTTTGATTGAAGACGGTATGGTCCTGTATGCCGCAAATGATGCAATATCGCAAATACGATACTCGGTGGTTCTTGTTTTTGCATTCAACGCATCCTCTTCAATTGATGGCCTCGTACTGGAGGTACAGAACAACCGATTTCCGTCCGATGGCAGTATAACCGAACTAAGCGAACAGCATCCACTTGCAATAAACGTCTACGGTGGTGGTATCGAAACAATGGAGTACGTTCCTTGGCACATTCAGGAGGACAAAGTCACCTTCACATTACAATCAAATCAAATCGAGTCCGATTCGTTGGGTCCAACCTCAATATTGACATCCTTCTCGGTAATCCTTTTTGTTGTGTTAACCATGGTCACCCTTGGTATCGTGGCGTTTTTACTCACAAAACGTGGTGCACAACAAAACACATACAACATCGTTCTTGACGACGAGGATGAAGATGATGATTACCTAGAAGATTACGAGGAAGAGGATGAATCGTACGAAACAATGGGCGATAATACTGATCAGAATGTTACGATAGAGGATGCAGAAGACAATGTGGAACCAGAATCAATACGGCCACGTCGGAGGATTCAACGATCGAAACGCAGGAAGGCCGCAGTTCAGAGCACTGAACCAAATAATGCGAAGCAACTTCTCGAATCCTCATCGAATGAAGTTGTGCGGAAACGCAGAGCACGAAGGTCCGAGCATGATACAGTCAAAACCAAAAAGAGAAAACTGAGTGATTCTGAGTCAATCGATGCACGACCTCGAAGACGTCGTGCGGTGAAGCGGTCGCTGTCAAGCGATGAAAACATGGACGAAACACTGAAGCGTTTTGTTTCAGATTCACCAGAGGAAAGATAGTTTCTCGTCCATTCCACAGCATCTTGTCAAATATTCCCGCAAGCCATCGACGTGCTCCTCATCGAGCCGATTGAACACCTCACCAAAATATCGGTTAAGTCGCTCCATGGACATGTCCGAATGTTGGTGGGCATGGAGGAGAACTTTTTCTCGGGTAAGAGGATTCCTTTCAAAAGAATCTAATCGAGATACAAGAGCTCTGTGTGCTTCCTGAACGATGTCCAAGGGCGTGTCTTTACGGGCAGCAAATACGCCAAATACCATAGGTTGCCCTGTGAGTTCCAACCAGGCTTGTCCAAGATCTAAGCGAACCAAGTCAGGATTGGTTTTAGCACGATCCAACGCTCGATCGCCGATTAACAATGCACCATCACAACGTTCGAGCATCGTATCCAAGTCTGGACCCATTTCAACGGGCCTAGGATCAATTCCTCGCCGTTTGAGTAAATACTTCAACAATGCAACAGATGAAGAAGAATCGGTAGGCAATGCAATATCGCGCATCTCTTCAAGCGGTCTACTGCCAAAGACAAGCACGCTTCCAACCTCCCCTTTTGAGCAAATTCCTATTTCAGGGACAAGTGCCAATTCATCATGATGTTTGGCAAAGTCCGCAGCAGGTATTGGAGCGAGAACGCAGTCTTTCCGCAACAGATGGCCAGTCAGCCACGATGGTGGTGCAGGCAGGACGTGATACGAATCATCCAATCCGACGAACAGTGGATCACAATTCATGAATGCAACACGGCCAATCGTTTTCATCCAACGGGGTTTTTGTTTTATCATTCGCTTCACCTCAAGCCATTGGCAATCGTTTGATTGGTTTTGGTGCAACATACTCCTCAAACTCAGTGTATGTTGTGTTTCGTTTGATAGGGATACAACCAGCATTACGAACGAGTTTGGACAATTGTTGCATGTCGTGATTGAGTGGTGCAGTAGAGCCTGCGAGATGCATGATGGATTCTTGTTGTACAGTACCATCGATGTCGTCTGCACCAAATTGCAGGGCTAATTCAGCCAACTCGTCACCGATGTTCATTCGATACGCTTTGATGTGCGGTATGGTATCCATGAGAATACGGGATACTGCGATAACTCTTAGGATTTCTTGGCCTGTTGATAGTTGTGCCATCGGTAATCGGGTTGAGTCGGGTAAGAAGGGATACGGTACAAAGCACTGGAAGCCATTGGTCTGTGATGCTAAATCACGCAGTTGGAGAATGTGGTCGACACGCTGTGATGCGGTCTCAATCGTTCCGAAGAGCATCGTGCAGTTGCTGGGGAGTCCTATTTCATGTGCGGTTCGATGTATATCGAGGTATTCTTGACTCGATTCTTTTCCATTGCAGATGATTGCACGAACATCATCATCGAGAATTTCTGCACCGCCACCCGGTAATGACGTGAGACCTGATTGTTTGAGTTGAAGGAGTGTCTCTTTGATCGTTAGATTTGATAATTGAGCTAGGTGTTTTACCTCGACAGCGGTTAATGCTTTGATGGAAATGTTTGGGTGTTCTAAGCGAATTCGCCGGAACAGGTCAGCATAATGATCCACAGTCCATTCAGGATGGAGTCCTCCTACGGAATGAACCTCATTGACGTATGGAGAAAACTTCGATAATTCCTCTAGATAGTGGTCGATGGATAATGCGTATGCATCATCTGCTTTCGGACCTCTTCGAAAGGCGCAAAAGCGGCATGCTAAGACACATATGTTCGTTTGATTGATGTGTACATTTGAGTTGAAGTACGCACGTTCTCCAAACATTGCTTCTTTGTGAAGAAGTGCTAATTGTCC
>DAPT01000093.1:2958-3324 GCA_002502215.1 Euryarchaeota archaeon UBA124 | reverse complement strand
GGCTCATCATCAAGTATCTTGTCGACGATGCGTTGCAAGGATTCAGACCAATCGTTTTGACGAAGATTGGATTTCAAGACCTGTCTCCATTCTGGGTCTCTGTCCGCCAACAGCGAGGTTGAGGACCACTCAGGCATGCTACTACGTCAGATTCATTCTTCAAGAAGATGTGGTTGCGTCCATAACTTAGCGGCGAACGTTGAAGAACCCAGAGTTTAGCATGAATTTTCTGAATTCCTCGACCAAGAAAACCGTTGATGCTACTGCTATCAACACGATCCAATCGACACCTTCCAACGGAGTTGTGCTCAATAGATTACCAAACTCTATTCCTATCAATGGAAGTGGGAACGTAGCAAAATGAAC
>DAPT01000093.1:0-2578 GCA_002502215.1 Euryarchaeota archaeon UBA124 | reverse complement strand
TGGAAAACAATCCGAGTGTAAAGAGGCTCTCTTTTTCCGATCTGCAATTCAACACGTTAAACAACTGGAAGACAATGAATACCGCAAATGTCATTGTTTGTGCATCAGCAAAGGTTGTCTCCGCATAGTCATTCCATGCTTGCACATCAGATTCTACACCAGCGTTGCAACCGTCAACAGAGAAAGGAGCCTCCAATTCGTCCGTGGTTGGTGACAAACTGCACTCGTTCCCATAAACACCTCCTCCAGCAAGGTAGAAGACGATTAATGTACCAATAACCATGACTGCGCCAAGGTAGAAGATGAGTCCTATGTCACGTGAACTTGGCAACCCCTCGTCAACTGGACGCGGCGGTCGTTCCATAACATTTCCATGCCGTTTCTCAACACCAAGCGCCACCGCTGGTGGTCCGTCCATAAGAATGTTGATAACGAGAATTTGGGTTGCTGTAAGGGGCAGTTCCCAACCAAAGATGAATGTGGAAATGACAATAAGAGCAACGGCAGCAACATTCGTTGAAACTTGATAGCGTACAAAATTCCGTATGTTTTGATAGATCTTACGTCCCTCTTCGACGGCATGCACAATGTTTGCGAAGTTATCGTCCTGAAGAACCATGTCAGCCGCATCCTTGGCGACATCCGTCCCTGCAATGCCCATCGCAATACCTATGTTTGCTCCAGACAATGCTGGAGCGTCGTTAACTCCGTCACCAGTCATTGCTACAATTTCACCTTGCTCTTGCAACGAGGAGACGATTCTCATCTTTTGATCCGGTGTTACGCGTGAAAAGATTGCTTTTTGAACAGATTCAGAAAGATCTTCATCGGACATTGACCGTAAATCTGCCCCACTCACGGGCTCAGCATCAGCATCAGATATGTTGAGTTCTTGGCCGATAGCAGCGGCAGTCATGTGATGATCGCCAGTGATCATTTTCACCTTAATTCCAGCTTCCTGGCATATCCGAATAGCATCTTTGACTTCGGGTCGAGGTGGGTCCATGATTCCAACAAGGCCTAGGAAAATCATGTTGCTTTCAACCACTGTAATGTCTGTAAAGTCCTCATCAGCACCAAGTTTTCGAGCAGCCAGCGCAATGACACGCATGGAATGTGAACCCATCTCTTCGTTGCGTAAGGAGGCTTCTTTCAGATCTTCATCGCTGATTTCCACCAATTCTCCTTTCTGATATCGATGGGTCGTGATTGGAACAAATCCGCCAGCTGCACCTTTGGAGAAAACCCAACGTTCGCCCTCATATTCATGAACGACAGACATTCGCTTTCGTTCTGTGTTGAAAAAGAATTCATGCAAACGTGGATGTCGTTGGGAAAATTTTCGCACATCGCCGTTTAATTTCCAACCCAACACGGCGCAAGCAGAGTCGGTTGGATCTCCAATAGCCGTCCAGAGGTTGTCCTGTTTACTGATTTGAGAATTATGGCACAGAGATAAGCATGAAGCGAGGAGACGAAAACCCGGATTTGATTGGAGTTTTGCCATAGAATCTTCATCGAGTTTATCCTCTCCCTGCATGAGTGTTCCTTCAGGATTGAACCCATCGCCAGTGACACTGTAGAATCCATCGACGGTGTGAAGTTGTCGAACAGTCATTTGATTTTTCGTGAGCGTGCCCGTCTTGTCAGAGCAAATCACGGTTGTCGAACCAAGGGTTTCAACTGCTTTCATTCTGCGAATAATGGCCTTGTGCCTTGCCATGTTCCGCATGCCCAAAGCCAATGTAATAACAAGAATAATCGGCAATCCTTCGGGGACAATCGCTACGAAAATCGCAATTGCAGTAATGAATTGCTTAATCGCAACATCTCGCAACGGTTCCGAGCCTCCCCAAGCAAGAACGAGTTTGATTGACACCAACAAGACAGCCACAATAAGGGCAATGAAACCTAGGAATCTTCCGAGGGATTCGAGTTTTAGTTCTAACGGAGTCTTCGGGGTTTTCGCTTCGGAAATATCGCTTGCAATACGACCCAGCTGGGTTTTCATACCTGTTTCCACAACCAGACCGACCGCACGACCTGAGGATACAGTGGTCCCCATGTACATCATGTTCCGCCTGTCTGCGAGAAGCGCATTAACGTCCATAGGGTCGATGTGTTTCGTAATAGGTTCCGATTCACCGGTCAGAGCAGACTCATCAACCCTGCATTGATACACTTCTAGCAATCGTAAATCTGCAGGTACGTTCACTCCTTCCTCCAATTTGACGATGTCACCGGGGACGAGATCTGTTGTTGGAATTTCAGATTCAAATCCATCTCGCAATGTGATGGAGTTGGAGACACTCATCTGTTTCAGGGCATCCATGGCCTGTTCCGCCTGTCCTTCTTGCCAGAACCCAAAGAACGCGTTCGCCGTCAGAACCAAGAAAATGAATATGGCATCACCTGGGTGATCTGGTTTGATGGCAAGTGCAACCAAAGCCGCACCAATCAAAAGATAATTGAGGGGATCGTTGTATTGTGAGAGAAATCTCAGAAAGGCTGACGTAGGCTCAGGCTGTTCGAGTTGATTTGGGCCGTATTGTTGCATCCGTGCATGGATTTCGCTCTG
>DAPT01000057.1 GCA_002502215.1 Euryarchaeota archaeon UBA124 | reverse complement strand
TCCAATGGAATGGATCTTGTCAAAGGAGAGTACCTTGACATCGACCGCGACGGTGTTGGGGCAAACTCGGATTACAACGATGATGATGCGCGCGTCCAAACCGAGCAAGATCATTGTAATCTTGACTTTACCGACGTTCGTGATGTCTGTCAGGGATGGCGTACACCTGCCTATGTGCAATACGTTGCTGACCAGATTGCTGGAAATGAAACGCCCATGAGCTTTAGCAGTTGGAACACCACCGATACCACCGAATCGACGTCAAGCGGAGAATGGTATGAAAGCGAAGCCATGACCGACGCATTGGTTTACGGTGGCATCATCTTTGGCGGCTTGACCGCTGTCATCATCGTCGTTGGCATGATTATGTCGCGACGTAAAACGGCTGCAACTTCCAAGCAATACGGAGGAGTAGCACCCACCTCTGCAGCAATGAGCGAAGCTCTCGAAGGAACTGCAGGCTCTTCAGCGACAGGTGGAATTGACTCAGACTCGCTCTGGGAAGACGATGTTCAACCCTTGGACATGCAGGAGAAAGAAGACACGGGACTCGACATTGAATCTGATGTAGAACCTGCTGCTTCAGAAGTTGTGTTCAATGATGATGAGTCCATTGAATCGATAGCATCGTTGGGTGAAGAACCTGAACCTGTGCAAGAAGAACCTGCTCAGGAAGCTCCAACAGAGGCTCCACCGTTGCCAGCATCGGGATTACCTGACGGCTGGACCATGGAACAATGGAAATGGTACGGTCATGAATACCTTGCAAAGTATGGCAAGGAGTGATTATCGCCAAACAATGGGAAGACTGGAGCGTAATTCTCCAAGCTCATTTCCGGTGTAGATGGGTTTGCCATCTTCTTTGAGAATGTTCATGATGAGCCACAGGACAGCGTTCCATGACTTGTTTTCAGCAAACAACTCAACTTCACCAGCAGTTGCAGCGATGAGCAGTTTTGCTTCATCGGTTGCATCATCAAACATGCCTCGAATGAGTTGCTCAGTTGTCAACAAATAGCCAGATGGGCGCCATTCCATCATGATCTGCACCTCAGACCTCGAATGGAGCCATGTTCAACCGGCTCACCAGGTGATCGACGTTGACATCAGCAACGCGTTTCAGATGTTCACGCAATGTGTCAATCTCTCCTCGCATGCGAGCCATTTTGTGTGCTCGAATGAGATCTTCAAGCAACTCATTTACGCTCTTGTGCCCACTTACTGTGCGCAGTGTATTCAATTGTCTTCGAACTTCGTAACTTACACTTACCGAGGTCATTCCTTCTCCAGTCATTTGTGCATCCCAGTGGTTAATGGGTCCCTTCCCTACTTAACCCAACCGCGCGAAGTGACGTGGCTTGTGTTGATTTTTCGACCCTTATCTTCGACCCGAGAGCAGACGAGGATGCTCTTTTACACCGAATTCACGCCGTATCTCCTGAACTCGGTTGTGGAATTCTTTTGCCAGAGTCCAGTATTCAAGGGAACCAGCACCCGCACCACTTGCCCGTGGTTCGTTCAGAAGAACGGTTGGTGCCCCACTCCAGGGTGCTTCCGCAACCTTGACCAATCTTCGAATGGTTGTGTTGAACACTTTGTTTGGAATCTTTCTCGCCACTTCTGTGCAAACGTGCCGACTAAGTTTTGAACGAGCATCAACCATCGTCATTGCAACACCAAAAATCTTCAAACTTCGATTGATGCGCTTCTGAATCATTTTAATCGAATTCATCAACATGCTGAACCCTTCCAATGCGTAGTATTCTGCCTGGACAGGAACCATGACCCAATTTGCTGCACACATCGCATTGATTGAGAGCAGGCCGAGCGATGGAGGTGTATCGATAATGATGTAATCGAATTCGTCGATAATCGGCTCAAGTCCCTCTCGTAAACGGGTTTCGCGACCAATTTTGTGAGAGAGTTCGATCTCTGCCCCTGAGAGATGGATATCGCTTGGCAAGAGCCACAAATTCTTGATTTCAAGGTTCTTTGGGGCCTTTTTTCCTTGTCGGAGGATGAAGGCTTTCTGCATTGCATCGCTTAATTCTCGAGGTGTGAGAAGGTATTCCTCCATCAATGGCAATGGTTCACCAGAATCATTTGCAAGTACATCGTAAGCTGTCTTTCGAATGTTCTTTTTCTCAACACCAAAAGAGGTTGCACAGTTTCCTTGTGGGTCAAGATCAACAAGCAAAACCTTCGCTGGAGGAACGCCTTGCTTGCGAGAACCTTTGGCCAATGCAGCAGCAAGGTTGACGGCCGTTGTTGTTTTTGCACAACCGCCTTTCTGGTTAGCAACGGCGATGACCATTTTGTAAGGATTCATTGCCATCTCACCCCGCCTCGTATCCAACCACAGGGCTTACCTGTTTTGAACTTCGGCATGAATTCAATTTCAAATCTCAAGAAATTACGGGTACTGGAACTTCCGAGAGAATCTTTCGAACGATGTGCATTCCGGTAATTCCTCGGATCTTTGCTTCTGGTTTCATGACGATACGGTGGCTGATGATTTGCAAGGAAATTCCCTTGATGTCGTCGGGAATGACGTAGTTTCGTCCAGCGATTGCAGCTGCAGCACGGCCGGTCTTGAACAGAGACTGCGATGCACGAGGAGACGCACCGTTGACAACACGGTGATCTTCACGAGTTCGCTGAACAATCTCAACGATGTATGCGAGAATTGCTGGGTCGACGTGTACAGTTTCAAGCGCTTTTTGCATTGCAACGACCTTTTTCGGGGATGTAATCTGTTCAACATCGTGTTGGTCCTTTCCACGCAGTTTTCGCCGAGCGAGAATCGCTTTCTCTTCAGCCCTGTCAGGATAACCCATGCTCATCTTCATGAGGAAACGATCCATTTGTGCTTCAGGAAGCGGGTAGGTTCCCTCTTGCTCAATTGGGTTTTGAGTTGCCAAAACAACGAACGGAGCCGGGAGTTTGTGTGTAATACCTTCGATGGTGACCTGCTTTTCTTCCATTGCTTCAAGCAGTGCAGCCTGGGTCTTTGGAGGCGCTCGGTTGATTTCGTCAGCGAGTAAAATGTTGGAAAACAACGGACCTGCTCGCAATTTAAATTCTCCAGACTTCTGATCGTACATGTACGTCCCCATAATATCCGAAGGAAGCAAATCGGGAGTGAATTGGACACGCTTGAACTTGCAACCGAGGGCGCGAGCGAAGGTGTTGGCGAGCAAGGTCTTCGCAAGACCGGGGAAATCTTCCAACAGCATGTTTCCGTTGGAGAGAATACCGACAGTGACACGTCGCAAATTTTCGTTCTTTCCAATAATGACTTTGCTTACCTCATTCATCAATCCGTTGGAAATATCTGCAACGGTTCGAATCAGGTCTTGTGTTCGAGCGTCTCCACCCGTGTTTCCTTGTGAGAATCCAGCATCCATGGTCGTTCACCTTCGTAGTAACAAGAATCTATCGGCATGACATGATACTTGAATGTATGCCGTTCTTACGTCGGAGAAGCATCAGCCAACGTGGCGTCGTCCCCAGAAGTGGTCATCCTTTCGATGAAGACGAACAATCTCTTCAAGGATTTCTTTTTCCAATTCAGTCAATTCAACCTTTGCAAGACGTGGAACGTGTGATTCGGGAATATCGACATAGAACACATCCAACTCTTCGATGTGTCTTCCTACGGTTGGACCCATCACAGCCACAGCGATTTCCTCGCCTTGTTTTGCTTCTTTAAGTTCCTCACTTGCTCGGGAGCGAAGGCTCCTGACTTGACCAACTGGTGAACCATCGAGTTTCATTAATCGCTGGCCAAGATGGACTCGGCCACCGAGAACACGCATACCAACGATTGCTGGACCTTTGTTGCGGAAGGTGTGGTTTTCAAGATAGAGCAGTTTTCCAGGATAGACCAAGTTTTCACGAGCCGCTGAATCCATGGCCTCCTTGGTTTTCTCCTTCCACTCCTCGAATTGTTCGATGATATGGTAGATGATGTCACCTCCAATCCATGCCACACCTGCATCGCCCTGGTTGAGGCTTTCCTTGACCTCGTTGTTGGGCTCAATCGAGAATCCGAGAATGATTTGATTCAGGCGACTGCTCGCAGATTCCGCAGTCATCAAGTCCCGCTTGTTGACAGGTCCGACCGTAGCACGACGAATTGGAACCTCAATTTTCTTTAATTCGAAAGCGAGTGCTTCCAAGCCCCCGATTGTATCGGCTTTGATGACCACGCCTTCCTCATCCAGTTCAACAGACACCTGTGTCTCTTTTTTGGCCTCTTCGAATGCCTTTTCGCTCGCAAGGCGAATGGTTGACCCAGCAAGCGCTTTTTCCAATCCTTGAGCAATGATTTTCACACCAGCAGCCGCATGAATGGTTTCAACCGATTCCCAGCGGTCACCAGCATCACGCATTTCAGACATTCCTTTGGCCTTTTTCAGCCCTTTAATCCGAACATCAAATGGGCCGTCAGCACTGACCACCGTAATGTGATCACCGATACTGAGCGAGCCACGATGCAGGATAACATCGATGGTTTTCCCCATCCCAACTTCATCCTTCATTTCAAGAATGGTTCCTTCGGCAGGTCCGAGGGTGTCGGTGAGCCGATCTTCAAGGAAACGCTCAGCCAATCCAACGGTAACGGTGAGGAGATCTTGGAGACCTTCGCCTTCTTTCGCCGACATCGGTACAAGCGGGAATGATTTCCTGAAATCTTTGATTTGATCATAACGCTCAAGATTGATTCCATGTTCTGAAACTTGACCGAGTAGTTTCCAGTATCGGTCTTGGAACAGATCGATAACATCCTTTCGCTGTTCTTGCAAAGATTCAATGAAGGAGCGATCGCGCTTGCATATCCATCCGTGAATACGGTCAATTTTGTTGCCAGCAATAACGAATGGAGTTTTTGTTTGTTTGAGGATGTTGATGGATTCAATGGTTTGCGGCTGCAGTCCTTCCATAATGTCAACAACCAAGATCGCAATGTCAGCAAGTGCTCCTCCACGGTTCCGGAGCGAAGCAAATGAATGGTGTCCTGGTGTATCGATAAAGAGAAGCCCTGGAGATTTGAAAGGGCGTCCACCCATGAGTTTTGCACAGGTTTCATTGAGTACTTGAGCAGGTACTTCCGTCGCTCCAATGTGCTGGGTGATTCCGCCAGCTTCTCGGTCCATGACGCTGGCTTGGCGGTCACTTCCAAGCGAACGCACCAAATCGAGAACGCTTGTTTTTCCGTGGTCGACGTGACCGAGAACTGAAACAATGGGCTGACGATTTTCGCCACGAACGACTGGCTCGTCTTCGTTCACATCTGTTTCGTCCATGCGACTGCCTCCCAGGGAGGAAAATAGAGATTCACTCGTAGACCCAAGCGCCCATGGTGTTTTCCCACGTCATGAGACCTTCAGGGAACCAGAGACCAAGTTCAAATTCTGCTGTTTCGGGAGCATCAGAACCATGAATCATATTGAATCCCATGTCCATTCCAAAGTCACCACGGATGGTGCCAGGTTCTGCTTCACGGCCATTGGTTGAACCAATGAGTTTGCGAGCAACGGATATAGCATCACGACCTTCCCACGCCATACAGACAACAGGACCGGAGGTAACGAACTTGATCAATCCGGGGAAAAACGGGCGCTCCTTGTGAACATCGTAGTGCTTTCGAGCAATTTCTTCACTCGGTACCATCGATTTGAGGCCGACCAACTTGAGCCCTTTTCGCTCAAATCGACCGATGATTTCTCCAACAAGTCCTCGTTGTACTCCGTCTGGCTTGACCATAATGTAGGTTGTTTCCATCTTCTTCACCGTCCTTGGCTATCAAGAGGCCCTTTATGAGTTCACCGAATCGAATCAACGGATTCCGCCACGGACATAGTGACGTGTCCACTTGACCTTTCTGGAGTTTCGGGACAACTTGACCATGTTCTTGCGAGCCTTGCTGTTCTTGAACCACAGAATGCTACCGTCCTTGCGGACGAACATGGTTCCGGTACCCGGCTCGATTTCCTCTCCGGAGAATGAACAAACTCTTCGTTCTGGCATGATAATCACCGTGCGTTGAGCTTGCGGGCTTCACGACCCGTATCTTTGAGCATGAGGATGTCACCCATTCTGACAGGGCCGACAACGTTGCGTGTAATGATACGCCCGACGTCTCGTGGGTTTGGAGCATCGTTGACTCGAACCTTGACCTGCGTTGCTTCACCGGTCATTCCAGTTCGACCGACGACCTCTACAACTTCAGCAGGCCAGCCACTTACTGTTTCGTCACTCATCTCTCATCACCTGGTCAGTTGTTGATGGCTTTGATTGCCTCGAGAACGTTGTTGAATGCCTCTGTGTTCGCTTTGGAAATTTCCATCATTGCAATGGAAGCGGTTCTGACACCGGTGGGGAGTCCAGTTTCCTTGGCGAGGAATTCTTGGCTTGGGACATATCCATATGGGATTCCTTTTTCTTCGCAAATCAATGGAATGTGAGCCAGAAGTTCTGGGGGGTTAACATCTTCTGCAAGAATAACGAATTGTGCAGTTCCGCGTTCTGCGGACTTGGTAACTTCGTTGCTTCCTTTCTTTATTCGCCCGCCTTGGTTGGCTCGAATGAGCTCATAAATACTGTCGGCAAGGTCGCTTGGGGTTTCAAATCGTACGTGTACACTCATTGGAATCATCCTCGTGTTGTAGTTTGACCGCCCACACTCGACCATATAAAGGCAATGCTACGCCTTACGCCGTAATTGCAGTTAATTTCCGAGTAGTTGGTTCACTCCTCGAGCCAAAGCTTGTCCAGCATCGATGACGGATCGAGGATTCGATAGGCTTCCTGTCGCATGAACACCGTCAACAGATTGGGTTAATCTGCGAATCGCCCCACCCGTGAAGAGACCGTGAGAACATGCCGCATGGACTTCGACAGCTCCTTGCGAGCGGAGAGCGTCGGCAGCCCTGCAAATGGTCCCACCTGTGGCAATCATGTCGTCCACAATGGCAACGACTTTTCCTTTCACGTCCAGATCTTTGGCCTTGTGGACAATTGTGTGAGCATCGATTCGGGTTTTCTCAAGATATGAAAATTCGCAACCGATAAGATTCGCTACTTGACTCGCCCGATCAATGGCCCCCTTGTCAGGCGAGAGAATGAAATCCGGATGTATCTGTTGCTGAAGATGGGCTGCTACTTCTGGCATGGCCGAAGTGAATGCGACTGGAATGGACAGATTTTCAAGAACCTTGGGTGCATGTAAATCGAGGACTGTAAGCCCATCGCACTGGGATGCGAGCATGTCAGCAATGGCTCGAGCGGAGATAACCTCACCAGGCTCGAAACGCTTGTCTTGCCGAGAATATCCAAAATATGGCACCGCAAGGTAGACTCCGGGGCCGATATCTTCCATTTGTTGCGGTTCTATCCCACGAAGGTTTTCCAATGACCCTTTTCGAACATCGGATACGGCTTTGAGAATAAGCATCGTTTCGACGATACCTGCGTCTGGGAAAGTATTCGAAACAACGACAACAGGTTCTGAGCGGATTGCTTCAATTCCATCTTCGGGAATCCGGATGTACCCTTCGGAATCAGGAAATCGTCGGGCTTCAAGTCTGACATGACCCCAGTCAAGTGCTTGCGCAAGCTGCTCTGCTACTTGCTGTGCATTGCTTCCCGAGACCACGACCATTGGCTTCCCTCAAGTCGTCCTGAGCGCCGCCCGTTCATCTTCTTTGCGAGTCTATCGACACCGTGTTAACGAACCAGTGGTGCGCGAGGCAGGACTTGAAC
>DAPT01000085.1 GCA_002502215.1 Euryarchaeota archaeon UBA124 | reverse complement strand
ACATGCACAAGACGGGCAGGGAATTACTTCGAAGCGACCGTCCAACTTCGTTCCACAGGTCGAAAACTTGGTGAAGATGAATTCAATAGCCTGCGTTCAAGTTTGGATGATGTTATTGAAAATCTGAGCGATGATCCGATGTTTTTCATTACCAACGAAGGACCCGTCACAGGTGGCTATGACGTTGTGATGGGTTCCAAGGGTTTGGCTCGTGCATGGGGCCGCCATCTAACCGAAACATGGGGTGGACAGGTAACTGAGACCAATTCAACCGTCGGCCGAAAAGACGGAGTGGATGTTACACGACTTACACTTCTGTATCGAAAGCCTGGATACGATCTGGGTGATGTCGTTCGGTGGCGTGGCGAGTTGTGGCGACCAAGTTCTTGGAGCAAAGATGGAGCCATTATGGAACGAATTTCTCGACAAGAACGAACGGGTGCGACATGGCGCGACCTCGAAGGCGCTAGTGTATTGGCCCAAATGAACGACCACCTCGTTGTGGACATTCTCAATCGAGACGATTCAGCCGCTGAATTTCTCGATCCAAACACTTGGCAAATGAAATCTGTACGCCTCCCTTGGGATTTTGATGGTGCTGCTCAACTCAGACTTGCTCTTGTCGATGGCGAATTTATTGCTTTGCATTATATGGCCTTTGACCACTCCAATTGATAGGAGTCCATATGAAGGTTGAACCTTCCATAGAAGCATGGCCGATGATGCGTTGAACATCGACGATTTGATTCCACAATTGGATTCAGAAGGTATGATTGGTTATACAGAATCCTTCGTTTCAGACATTGAAAAGGGAATTGCAGTGGTCAATGATGAGCACCTTCCTTGGATAAAGGACTTGACATCAACTGAATGGAGTGGAGTGCTGTGTCTTGGAATGGGAGGTTCTGCCGCAGGAGGTGATTTCCTAGCACGCATAGCGGATGCTTCAGGATCGAAGCCCTTTGTGGTTCACAGAGGCTATTCCGTTCCTTCTTGGTGGGACCCAGCGTGGTTGGTTCTTGCAACCTCACACAGTGGAAACACAGAGGAAACCGTTGCTGCAACCGAGGCTGCTCTCAAACAAGGTGCAACCGCTGTTGTGGTTGCATCAGGAGGGATATTGGCGGGTCTTTGTGAGTTGTATGAACGCTGTCACTTAATTCCATCAATTGGGGGTCAGCCTCCACGAACAGCCTTCGGCCATCTCTTTTCGAGGCAACTCGCTCTCGTCGAACATCTTGGATTTGTACCCAAACAATCAGAAGACGAACGCGACGCTATGCTTGTTCGTCTCGAATATGCGTGTCAAACCAATGATTTTCGGAAACCTTCAGGTGCTCCATTGCTTGACCTTGCGATGGCTATGAAGGAGCATCCATTGTCATTACTCGGACCCTTGGAAATGCAACCAGCATTGATACGTTTTAAGAATCAACTCAACGAAAACTCTGGGCGATTTGCTCGAATTGGTGTTGTCCCTGAAATGAACCACAACGAACTCGTTGCTTGGGGGGGCGTGTCCGACGATGCTGACCCCGCACGAGAAGATCAAGCCACCTTGTTCCTCACATGGGATGGATTGCAGAAACGAGTCTCGAGCCGGATCGATTGGATGATCGAGCACACGCCCACGGATTATGCTTGGAGAATCCACGGTGAAGGCACATCTCTTCTCGAAGTTCTCCTCCACCATTGCATCGTAATGGATTGGCTAACAATCGCACTCGCCTTCTTGCACGGTAAGGATCCTGCAGCAATTCGACCCATACAGGCTCTGAAAGCTTACCTTGCGGACGAAGCATCAGTATAATTGTCCGAGAATGTTTCTTGGATCAGGATATTTTTGAAGAGCATCACCTCTGTTGTCGGCTGAAACGACACCAGGAAGATCTGGCTTCTGGGGCTCGACAAATGTCAATTGTATGTGGACATGAGGCGGCCAACCACCGTTTTCATGCTTATCCCCCATTGCTCCAATTTGCTGGCCTTTGTTGATGGAGGCTCCGATCCTGAGGTTTTCCAATGATGCTCTTGAAAGATGTCCATGGAGAACCCATATCGTTTGTTCAACGCCTTCAATCAATATTCGATGTTCGGTTACGATGGTTGGCCCGTAGGAACCGTCCTCGTCGTTGTCAGTAAAACTGTGAATTGTCCCATCGTCGAAGGCATATACCGGTGTGGAAACAGGAGCACCAATGTCAAGACCGACGTGGATGGTTCGCTCACCGCCAAACAATGCTTGCGTGTACATTCCTTTGCGATTCTCATCGTAACGGCCGATTGTGAATTCGTACTGTTTATTCCAGTTGATTTGTGGCCTCTGCAAATTTAAGACCCAATATTCCGAGGGAATTCGAACGATTGGGTGGAATTGGTTTTCACCGGTCCCTGCCAAATCTGTGCAACCCCACATGCTCCGAAGAAGAGATTCACCTCTAAGAGTTCATGCATGAAGTTGATTTGATGCATGAGCGAGCGTGCAAGCATGTGGGAAGTGATGTTGATCATTTTTCTTCCTACAATTGCCCCCGGCCTTGCGCTCATACGCATCCTCGATGCCTCAGCAGATACGTTTCGAAAGACCCTGCTCTGCTTCCCAATTGGCTTGCTCACTCTCTTTGGAATTTCAGGACTCCTGTTTGTGGTTGAACTTTGGAGCATCCTTTCACTGACGCTGGTCCTTGTTCTCACCAACATACTCTCAATCGTATTTCTCCTGCGGAAAGTCCAGATTGAACGAACAACCTACACGCAATGGCAAAAAATGGAAGCTGCAATTCATGGCGTAGTCTTGAATGAATCTGAGCCTGAGATTGAACATGAAGTTGCCACTCAGCATTGGTTTCAAAGCAATCGAAACCCAGTGTTGCAGATTGTCGCTGGCTGTTTTTGCTTGCTAACACTGGTGCCCATTCTCATGTTCGACCGCCCGTTTGGTGTGGATTGGATCGGCTTCAGCACACTTGCGAGCAACGTTGGTCAAACCGGAACGTTCGAGGTTCAACCACCGAATGAAGGACTCTGGACGTATCCTCCTGCATTCCCAACCGTCTTGGCATGGGTGTCAACCATGACAGGTACGCCGGTTCAACAAGCGATACTTGTTCTTGGACACCTCTCACTCTTTGCTCTTCTTTTAGGAGTGTGGGGAGGGATGGATCGTTTGGGAGCGGGAGCATCGAGCGTGCTTGCAATGGGCGCGTCCTTTGCTCTCTTTTCAAAGGTGTTTGATTCTGGATATCCAACTGTTGCAAGCCAGTTGGGATTGGTCGTCGGACTTCTAATCGTTCTACGTCCAATTCAACAATCGCTACGGTACCACATTACTGCTTTTATTTTCCTTGCAATATGTGCTGTGCTCATCCATCCTACAGGTGCGATTTATCTCGCTGCTCTCCTCTTCGCAAGTTTGGTTACACGGGAACGACTCTCTGAGGGTGAAAAGGCTCAGAGGAAGCCGATCTTCTTTACATCGCTTGTCATCATCAGCTCAATGTTCGTCATTGCTCTCATCTTTTTTGCGCCACGAATGCTCAGCGAACCGGTCTTTGCAGAGTACGGTTGGCAGGGCGGGAAACCGATGCTCATGTTCAATGGCCCATTGATGTTGTTTGCCGGAATTTCGGTATATTTGGGGAGAGCAAGTCTTGAAATTCAACTTCTGTCCATTTGGTTTGCATCGTTGTGGTTGCTTTCGTTTGTTCATCTCATCGAAGGGCTGGCCGATATTCAAGTTTTGAGCCTTCTATCTTACACACTCTATTCCATGGCATTGCATGCCTATCATATTCCTCTTGCCGTGATTGTAGGGTTGCTTGCAAGTCGTTCAACCTCATTTACAACCGTCGATGATTCGAGTACGTGGTTTGGATTGGAAATGGATTCATTCATTCGCCCGATATACAGTACTGTGTTCCTTGTTGCCTTGATGATAGGGGCGATTTTGAGCGTCGGCCTGTTAACAAATTTGTCGTCCCATGATGAGCTTCATGCAACCACGTCCGGGGATGCTCAATTGCGTGAATATCTGGCCTCGAACCCTCCTGACAGAATTGTTTACACTGAAAACGTTCATTGGGGTCATAGCTACGCATTTGATGCATCGATTCAGACGACGAGTATCCCTACGTTAGGCTTGCTAACGTTGGATGAATCGGTCCAATCTGCCGCTACGACAGCGATTCGGATGGACGACGTAGCAACACTGCGAGAGCTCGACATAGGATATGCAATTTCAAGCCCAATTGGGACCGTTGCGTTGACCCTCGGACCTTCTCCTTATTGGAGCGTTGAGAAGAATTACCATGGTGCGAGATATTGGAAGTTGTGGGACGAACCGGCGCCTTCACGCGTTTCCAACGGGATTGCATTCGATTCAACAACCTGTGAAGAAATGAAGGGATGTGAAATGAAACTCGATCCGTGGCGAGATCATCGATTCAATGATCCCTTGGACCGCTCAGACCATCGAATTGTTCTTGGAAAGAAGGGAACGTACAAATGGGACGGTGTTGTGAACGATGCCAATATGCAAGGTTTGTACAACGTCTGTGTTGTGTATGAACAAATTGGAGATTTTGATTCCTATCAAATCATCATCAATGAGAGGGCCTTGGATTTGAACAAGATGTCGGGTTGGAATCATGAATGCACCAACGTGCAACTCAATCAAACGCTCGATGTTCGCATTGAATTGAATCAAGATGGAGCCGCTTGGATTAACCCGTTGGGATTCTCGGGTAGAAGTTCTGAAATTATTGATTCGACGGGACTAAGGATTCACCATATTGAATTGAAACGGTGAAATAATCCGAAGGCATGAAAAACGGCGAACACAAGGAACAAATGTGAAACGACTGATGATTCTCCTTCCCGTGCTTAACGAAGCAGAGGGATTGGATGTCGTACTAAGGTCGATACCACATCGATTGCTCAACGAAATCGGTTGGGAATCTGAAACCGTCATCGTCGATGGGAAAAGCAAAGACGCGTCCCAACAAATTGGCTTCGATGCAGGTTGTACCGTTCTGGTGCAGCCGAGTAAGGGGAAAGGAGAGGCTGTTCGTTTGGGGTTTGAGCATGCAATCCAAAACAAATTCGATGCATTGGTGATGTTTGATGCGGACAGGACCTATGATCCTGAAGACATGATTCCAATGCTTCGACAGTTGAGAGATGGAGGTGTTATCGTTGGAAATCGATTGAACAAACACCTTCAAGAGAACGCTATGTCACCAACGAACTGGATTGGGAATCACCTCCTGACGTGGTCTGCTGTGCTTCTTCATGGGGTTGAAATTCATGACGTATGCAGTGGTTATTGGTTGTTTGATCGTGGAGCATTGCTTCGAATGAATCTCAACAGCATGGACTTTGAAATTGAGGCTGAAATGTATGCACAGTGTGCAATTTCAGAAATCTCGCTGACCAACATTCCTGTTTCGTATGGGGCTCGAGTTGGCGAGGCGAAACTTGGATCGCTCAGAGATGGTTCATCCATTCTAAGGAAGCTTCTGGTTCGGAAGTTGTTTCCTCTGCCCGTTGAAGAAGAACTCGGAAAAGGGAAGTTAGCGTTTGAATCCAATGATTAGTGTTGGGTGAATCAACCCATAATTGTGAGAATCGGTAGAGGCCGTCGGATCGGGATTATCGCCTTCGACAAAGTAGCCATCGGGTTCAATTCGCTTTAGTCGTTTGATGCAAGTCCGTGTCCCATCTCTGGGGTCGTAAAAAACAAGAATGTCATTAACATTGAGTCGTTGACCACTGTAGGGATTGACGGTGATTGATTCACCGTGTTTTAGCGTGGGCCACATGCTGCTGCCGTTGACGACCACAGCGATGGAATCCAACGAATCGCCTCAACTTGCACGAACCCAGGAAACATCTCGTCCCTTGGTTGCCCAGAACATGTTGTGAATTTCTTCAACGGCGTCCATCAACTCCTGAGCATGTTGTTCTGAAACCTCAACCTTGCACGCTGAGCAGAGTTTTGCAGCCATCCAGAATGTAGTATGAAGATCTGGGTATGCTTCAAGATGTTGAGGTTTGAAAAAGTCGGTCCAAAGAACGAGCACCTCGTCCTTGCATTTCTGTGATTCTTCTTCTTTGATTGCAGCATAGCGACTCATGGTGTTGATGTAAGATGCGGATGATTTGTCAGCATCACCACTACTCAATGCAACCATCTTCTTGGTCATTGACTGCACGGCTTCGGCTGCAACACGTGCACTTGCAGGGTCGTAGACGCCACATGGGCCGTCACAGTGGGCAAAGGCTTGGATGGTAGATTTGTTCTCCATGCTTTCTCCTTGAGCGATGAGCACTTGAAGATATGCTTTGAGGCAATTTGTGAAGGCAAGGGACTAAATCGGCGAAGTTCGAGTACAAGACATGCCAAAGGTTCCAGTTGCAATCCTTGGAGCATCAGGACTCGTCTCACAGCGAATGCAGCAACGACTGTCGATGCATCCATGGTTCGAACTGGTCGCTGTTGCAGGACAATCAAGTGGCACGAAACTTTCTGAGATCAATTGGCATCTCGACGAAACTCGACCAGAATTTATTGACCATTGCGACATCATTATCCTCGATGTTCATTCAAAGACATTAGCACGAGAACTGATTCAATCGGGTGCTCGAGTCGTTTTTAGCGCACTACCGAGCAAACCAGCGGAGCATGTTGAGATGAAATTGGTCGATGCAGGTCTTCATGTCTTTTCAAACGCAAGTGCATACCGCATGCACCCGGATGTACCGTTGGTGGTTGCCGATGTTAATCCGCAGGCTCTAAGACGTCCCTCTTCAGACCGAGCATTGCATGCATGTGCGACAAATTGCACGCTTGTTCCAGTCATCCATCCTCTTTCGATTCTATGCCAACATCACACGATTAAGAAAATCGTTGTTCGAACAGAGCAAGCACTTTCTGGAGCCGGATGGAAATTGCTCCACAGTGAAGAGGAACAAGCGAAATTTCTTGATCAAGAAGTTCCAGGGGAAGCTGAAAAAATCATCGAAGAGGCTGAAAAAATCCTGGGGATCGACAGCATCGAGTGGGACGTTCAATGCAAACGCGTCAATGAACAAGACGGTCACATCGTTGCGGTCGAAGTACATTTGAAGGATGATGTAACCTATGATTTGATTGAAACAGAACTCAAATCAATCGAACGTGATCATCCCCTTGCTCTGCCGAGCCAACCAGAAAACCCGATGATTTTGACACAGAGAGAGCCAGATCGAAGCACCGATCTTTGGAATGGGCAAACACACGAAAACGTGCAACCGTCCATTGATTTGAAAGCGGGCATGACCACGACCGTGCAGCTGAAGCATGTAAAAAACAATGTTGTTCATTTCACTGCTTTGTCACACAACACAATCCGAGGTGCTGCAGGAGGCGTGGTATTGCTCGCAGAATTAGCACATCACTGCAACTTTCTCACAACAGTAGACCTAAATCCAACCCCCTCTTCATCGGAATCGTGAGCGCATGGGAATAACAGCAATGATTCCGGGTACGACCATTGACGGGCTTCTGTCAGAAGCAAAGGAACGGTGGCAGGACATCTTCGATCCTGATGCGTTGCGCATGCAAGTGATGATAATTTGTCCCCGCAAAGAGAGGAAGATTCTGGAAATGCATGGAGATATGGTCGAACACGGTCAACCCGTGATCGGGGTCTTCCATCGTCCTCGAGCAGAGGCCCGACTCCTCGAAGAACAGGGCCTAAATCCAAGAGATGCCTCATTTGAGTTCCTTGATCTTGCAACCTCTGATTTAGGACCCTGGATGAAGCACATGGTTACCACCGAAAAATGGGTCCGAGGTTCAATATCCGTACAACCAGTCCCATTTTCGGTCGACGTTCCCGCACAACGGGCCTTTGAAAACATTACAATGATCTGTTTCAGACACCCAAGTCTTCCAGCAATCGACCGCTATTATCTGCCATTTCCACCGACTTCTATTCCGAACAAGTGCTTCGTCAGCCTCCCTCGACGGCAGGCTGCTGAACTTGCACGACAGCAAGCAGAAATCCTCGGTGTTGGAAGGGCTGCTGAACCAGCCACGCCTGAACCAACCGTGATCGAAAAGCCACCTTCTCTTGTACAAGAACCCACAGTTGAGGTAGTTCCTCAAAGCATTGATGCGAATGATGTGACAATTCCAACACAGGATTCCGTACCACTTCCAACCATCGAAAGCGATGAGCCTGAAGGGCCGCAATCCGTTACAGATGCAATTACGAAAGCAACAACTGATGGCTTTGAAGAAATGCAGGCTGCTGGTGATGAATTCATAGAAACCGAAGCCACTCTGCCGGCGATCGGAGGTGAAACGGAAGGTGTTGAAACCGTTTCCGAACCCATCACAGAAGAACCTCAGACAGAAATTGAGATTGAATTTCGGGCACTTGTTTCAGAACTGATGGCGAGTGGGATTGAACCGAGTGATATGGTGGACGACCCACGGTGGGAATCAATCAATGAGCGAGCCGCGGCAGTAGGTTTCGAAACATGGCCAGTGTTTATGGAACTAACATCGGTGCAATGAAAGGTTCAAATTAGAAGACGGATAGGAAATAGTAGGCGATATCATGGCATTCTGCGTTAATTGTGGACAATCATTGCACGATGGAATGCGATTCTGCCGTTTTTGCGGCAATCAACAACCGGGTGAGCAACTTATCCAACGATTAAGAATGGAAGCCGAGCAAATCCGCCAAATCGCTTTGATGATGAGCAATCAACAAGCAATGCAACAAGCACAATACAATGCTCAAATGCAGCAGCAATTCAACAATCAGCAATTCGGTCAACAACGTCGTTGGTGAATGCATGCGTCAACGGCATCTTGCGATGCAACTTTCATCGCTCACCCCTCATCCTTGTCAATCCTTAGAACTTGAACAATATCCGACGGAAGGTAATCTGGCTGCCGCATGGTTGACAAAAATAGGCCTCGGTGACGGTTTCGAAGGAAAACACGTCCTCGATCTGGGGGCAGGTAATGGCGTCTTGGGCATTGGAGCAGCCTTTCTCGGAGCAAAGCACGTCACGTTGGTGGAATGCGATTCGATGACTGTTGAAGTGCTGCAAGAGAACGTTCGCAACGTCGATGGCATGGCAATGTGCACCATCCTTGAATCACGCGTTGAAGGGAGGCCATTGACACTTGAAGTTCCTGTCGACATGGTCATCATGAATCCTCCATGGGGTGTTCAAACGCAACGAGCAGATCGAGCGTTTTTTGAAACGATATTTGCAATGAATATCCCCCTTGTCCATTTTATTCACAGCATCGAAGCAGAGCATCTGCTTCCTCTTGCACATGCAAATGGGTATGAATTGCATTCGATATACCAAGACGATTTCCGGCTTCCCCCTGCCTACGCACATCACTCAAAGAACAAGGCTTCAACACGCATCCGTTGCTACAGGCTTGAGAAGAAGAATTGATGCAGAGGCATGTGAGGGGTTGAAAAGGGAGCATCGCTCGCATCAAATCAGCACAAGACGTTGACGAGTCAATGAAATGTGCAGCGAGTTGAAATTATGACGACGAGCCTCGTCACCCCCGGAACAGAAATTGGAACCGTCGGCGAACATCAAGCTGGCGAGGGAACCACCACAATTGAAAATCGTATCATTGCTACGACAACCGGTTACATACGCATTGAGGATGGAAACATCATTGTCGATGCATCAAAATCCATTGTCAACATTGAAATCGGCGACACGGTTCTTTGCGTATTTGAGAAACTGCAAGAGAAAGGTGGAGAAGCACGAATTCTTGCTGTCGAAGGAAAGAACGGTGATGTGCTTCCTCACCAACTGCACGGTCACTTCCATGTAACGCGCATCGTCGATCGCTTCCTCCACACAGTTGCAGATGCAGTTCGGCGACGAGACATTGCTCGAGCTGTCGTCACCGAAATCGAACCAGTTGTTCGACTCGATTTTCGAGAACGCGATGATTGTGGCGTCTTGCACGCCATTTGCCCTTCATGTGGGGATACACTCGAAGCACATGTGAACGGCGACTGGAACGTTGCTTGCCCAAGTTGTGGGTACGAAGGATATCGGGCGCTTGCCGATAATTTTGCAGCCGGCTGGGCTGACCTCGACCAAGGTGCATCAGCATTGAATCTCTCCGGTAAGCGATGGGGCAGGGATGCTGAGCAACTCTTTGCGCATGGTTCATCCGGTCGCGCCACCTACATTGCTGCCGACGTCCGTGAGGATGGACGTGAGCGCTCATACTTCCGATTTGAAGGTCAAGGCCAAGGTGGCGGACGGGGACGAAAGTCAGCACCCGGTTGCCGACTGTTTGTGGGTGGACTTCCGAAGGAGGTTGACACTGAGCAACTCCGTGAATTGTTCGGAAAGCATGGTGATATGACCGATTGCATCGTTATGACCGATGATTCTGGTGCGTCCAGAGGATTTGGTTTCGTTACCTACACCGAAAAGACGCATGCGGACGCAGCAATCAAGGCACTCGACGGCCATCGATTGCACGGTCGCAGAATCGGTGTTCGCGATGCCGATAACAAACAAAAGCGCACAAAGGGACCGGAAAAGGGATTGAAACTTTACGTCGGAAACCTTCCATTCGATGCGGATGAGAAAGCAATCACATCCTTCTTTGGAGATCAAGCAACCATCAATGAAGTAGCCATAGCGACTGATAAGGGCGGTAAACCGAAAGGCTTTGCATTTGTTTTCATCAACGAGAAAGACAAGGGTGATGACGTGGTAAAGGCTCTCAACGGAAAGGAATTGAACGGGCGAAGAATCAAAGTCGACATTTCGCAAGCTGGTGGGAGAAAAAAACCGCAAGGTGGAAAATCTTCACGCGAACAAAAAGCCATTGCTGAAGAGAAAGGAAACAAGAAGCGACGACGGTGATCGTCCCATCACAAATACCCGGAGTCCTCCAAATCTGAGGACATAACTATGTGGGGGGAGCATGAACGCTGTTCATGGTTGAGAGGGATGCTGCTTCGTGGCTCGTTCTCGATGGATATGAAGACGAACCCGCTGCCTTTGGGGTTCCTCCATACGTAGGATTTCACATTCGCTATGTCTGCGGCGTGCTTGAACAACACAACATCGATTACACCTACGTTACCATCGATCAGTGGAGATTGTTTTCCGAGAAGGAACGAGCACTTCACCTCCAAAACTTGGAAGGTTTCGTCTGCATTGCAGGTGCTGTCGTCCCTGGGCGGTACATACGTGGAACACCAATCTCTCGAAAAGAATCGACCGAATTCATACGAAATTTGCCTCAAGGAATACCAGCCCTGTTTGGAGGTTGGGCTGTTCGAGGATGGAAGCAGCAAGGTTGGCTTCCACTTCGTTCCAATCTTTTTCTTGCCGTACAAGATACGGATGCAACGTTGAATGGTTTTCTCCGAACCGGAACGTGGAAACATGAACGTCGAACGGCTGAACAATGGAGTTCTTGGGCCCATCTCGGCGCTAAAAGCAAAGCAGTTACTCAACACCCAGACCTTGGAACCGATGAAAAGAAGGGGCCACTGACCTACGAAGTTGAGGTCTACCAGGGGTGCGTTCGATTCAAGCGGGGTTGCAAGTTCTGCATCGAGCCAAAAAAAGGAATCCCCATCTGGCGCACTCCGGAAGACATTGTTCAGGAAGTGAAACTTGCGCATGACGCAGGGGTTCGACACGTTCGTCTGGGGGGGATGACCGACACTTACACGTACATGGCAGAAGGTGTCAAGGACCTTGAGTATCCAATCCCGAACCCGGAACCAATCGCACAACTGCTTCATGGCTTGCGGGAGGATGACCGGCTGGACATACTGCACACCGACAACGGGAATCCATCCATCATTGCCGAGAACATTGAACCATCCACTGAGATTACCAAGACCCTTGTTGAGACACTCTCGGATGGCGCAGTTTTGTCCTTTGGGCTGGAATCTGCAGATCCAAATGTCCATGAAGCGAACTGGCTCAACTGTGATTCACAGCAGTTGAAAATCGCTCTACGATTGATCAACAAATACGGCCGGGAACGTGGTAAGCGTGGATTGCCGAAACTGCTTCCAGGACTGAACTTCATTGCAGGATTGAACGGAGAGCGTGCTGAGACATACACGATGAATCTGAATCTGTTGAAGGATCTAAGGAATGAGGGGTTGTTGCTGAGACGCATCAATATACGGCAGGTCGAAGGTGAAGGATTCCAAGAAATACCGGAAAAAGATTTCAAACACTTCAAGAAAAACGTACGAGAGACCATTGACACACCTTTGCTTCAAGAGTTGTTTCCACTTGGTCATGTTCTCAACGATGTTCATTGGGAAACACACGATGGCAGGACACGATTGCCTGTGCATCTTTCCAACGAGCATACCAGCGAAACCATACATGGTCGTGCTGGCCTTACATTCGGACGGCAAATCGGAGCTTACCCCATTCTCATTGGCGTGCCATATCATATTCCACTTGAATCCTCATCAAACATCATGATTACAGGACATGGTGCCCGTTCAATCACCGGTGTTGAAGTTGGTATGGACATCAATACTGTTACGGAAAAGCAACTTGAAGCGATACCAGGGTTGGGCAAAAAATCTGCATGGAATCTTATTTCGGCCCGAGCGAAATTAAGGCGAAAAGAGACAAATCCTTCAATTGAAGCCGTTTTTGAGGCTGCTCAAATCAACATTGAATCGCAAATGAAAACCGTACTTGGCTCCAAGTAATCTCAATGAAGCCCCTGCATGACGTAGGTGTATGGCGACATGGGTTGTTACAGGTGCAAACAGAGGAATTGGGCTTGAATTTGCTAAGCAACTCCTTGCAGAGGGCCATTCTGTGATTGCTGGTGTTCGGTCACCAGAGTCAATGAAATTCAGTCATGAAAAAATGAGCATCTTTCAATTGGATGTTTCATCGACATCATCGGTTCATGAATTCGCAGAGAACGTCAAATCAATGTCGCAATCAATTGACATTTTGGTCAACAACGCTGGACGGATGGATGGTCGATGGCAATCCCTTGAAGATGTGGACCCTGAAGTCTCACTTGAAGTGTTGAATGTCAACACAATCGGCCCACTGCGTGTTTCGCAAGTGCTTTGGCCACTCCTTCAGGCATCAAATCAAGGGAAGATTGCCAACATTTCCAGCCTTATGGGGTCGATTGATGATTGCATGAGTGGAAGGTCATACGCCTACAGAACCAGCAAAACCGGATTGAACATGATCACAAAAATTCTAGCAGTTGAGGGGAAAGACCACAATATCACGGTCACTGCTTACCATCCTGGATGGGCAAAAACTGACATGGGTGGAGAGAGAGCTCCCGTTCCTGTGTCTGTTTCAGTCAAGGGCTTGATTGGACTTATCCATAAACAGGACATTGCCCAATCGGGTCGATTCTTCGAATACACGGGAGACGAACTTCCATGGTAGAATCCATCCCTGAGCAACTGAAAGACGCAGCCTTGCGTCTTTCAGAGGATTGCGACAACGAAATCAATCGTATTCTTCGACACAAATCCGTCGCTTTCGTCACGAACCCTCTTGATTATGCTTGGGAATACCACGAGCAATTTATCGATAAATGGAGCAATTTTGGGGCGAAAACACTGTTGCTTGGAATGAATCCTGGGCCTTATGGTATGGCGCAAACAGGTGTTCCGTTCGGAGCCACGGCAATGGCTCGAGATGTCTTACACATCGAAGAACGACAAATTTCAACGCCTCCTGGAGCGCACCCAAAACGCCCAATTGAGGGGCTATCGATGGAACGTCAAGAAGTATCTGGCACCCGATTCTGGTCCATGCTCTCCACACATTATGGTTCAACTGAAGCAATCTTTTCCAACATCTACGTAGTCAACCATTGTCCTCTCCTCATTCTCGGTGAAACTGGTCGAAATGTAACGCCTGTTGATTTGCCGAAGTCCACCATTGAACCTGTCCTGAAAGCTTGCGACCGTCATTTAGAAACCGTTGTGGAAATCATGGGGATTGAGGCTGTAATTGGTGTTGGGAATTATGCGAAAAAACGGGCCCAATCAATTCTCAATCACGTTCAGATCGACTCAATGTGGCATCCAAGTCCAGCCTCGCCGTTAGCAAATCGTAACGGAGGAGAGGATTGGCGAGCAAATGCAATCTCAAAAATTCCATAATCATGGAAAGTCGGGGATGAAATTAAGTGTGGCAACGCACACCGCCACCCATGCAACAACAACTTGCTTGGGAACAACAGCCAAACGACCGCCAGTGGGTAAAGCCAGAGGGAGATGATCCCCGAACCCTTTACCAAATGCTGATGACAAGTGCAGAACGATTCAGTCAACACCAATGCTTTGGTTACATTCCCGGACCAGGTATGCCACGAGTTCACCTTACGTACCAAGAGTTTGGAGAACTTGCCACCGCTGTAGGAAAGCAACTGCGAGACATTGGAATCAACGCAGGAGATCGCGTTGCCATGATTCTCAACAATTCTGTCGAATGGGCTGCCATTTCCTACGGTGCAAACGCCTTAGGCGCTGCCTACACGGCAATGTACACCCACCAGCACGGCGCTGAATGGGCCTACATCCTCAATGATTCAGAACCTTCTCTCATCGCAGTAGCAGATACTGAAGTCCTTGACAAATTGATTGCCAATCTACCCGATGATGCCGCAAAGTGGCCAAAGTGTGGCGTGCTTATGCTCGGTGACGAACCAGCCAATGAACTGCCGCCTGAAGGTGTGGTTGTTCACCAATGGTCTGAATTCGTGGCTGCGGGCCGTGCCAGCGAAGCAGCGATCGACATCGCTGACGATCCGTTTGCACTCAACACGCTCATCTACACGTCCGGAACAACCGGTAACCCAAAGGGCGTTATGCTTACGAATTGGAACACCCTTTCCAACATCCTCTGCGTTCAATCTGCATTCGAAATTTTCATTGGTGACAAAAACGCTGCTTTCTTGCCTTGGGCACACTCTTTTGGTAGTACCTTCGATCTTCATTGGATGATTCGATGTGGCGTGCATATCAATCTCATCTCTGACCTCACCAAAATTGCCGATGAATGCATCGAGATCAAACCTGCAGTTCTTATTGCAGTTCCTCGTGTCTGGAACAAATTCTATGACCGAGTAAACGCTCAATTTGATGCCGCAACTGGCGTGAAGAAATTCCTTATTGCTAAGGCAAAGAAATCCGCAGCAAAGCGAATCGCAAAGGCTGGTGTTGAGTGTGACGCTGTCCCTGCTAGTGGTTTCTTCGACAAACTCTACGACAAGCTCGTCTGGAGTAAGGTTCGCGCTCGATTTGGAGGAAACATTCGATTCTGCATGTCCGGAGCCGCTGCACTTTCACCCGATGTTGCAGAGTTTATCCAAATGGTTGGATTTAGTTGCTACGAAGGATACGGATTAACCGAAACATCGCCGCTTGTTGCTGCAAACGGTTGGTCCGGCCCGGGCACGTCCAAACTCTACTGCGTAGGACGTGTTGCGAACGGCGTCAAAGTCACCATCGACACGGATGCATGGGATGATCCAGACCGGCCAGACGAGGGTGAAATCATCGTCACTGGACCCAACGTCATGCTCGGCTATTGGAACAACGAAGAAGCGACAAAGGAAGTCATTATCGAACCGGGAACATTCCGTACAGGTGACCTCGGTAAGTTATCTTCGGATGGCTACCTCTCCATTACCGGTCGTGTTAAGAGTCAATTTAAACTTGAAAATGGAAAATACGTCTCTCCTGCACCGCTGGAAGAAAATGTCAAGCTCTCACCACTGGTTGAGCAAGCTGCCCTGGAGGGACGAAACATGCTCAAAACGTACCTCATTGTGCACCCGAATTTCGAGGCTATGAAGGCTGCAATGGGTTCTGCTGGTATCGATGCGTCAGGCAGTGACGAGGAATTGTGCGCTCGTCAATCCACCCGAGATTGGATGCTTTCTGAGTTGAAGACAAACGCTATGCAAGCTCCAACGTGGAAGGGTTACGAAGTTCCCGCAACCATCATCCTTGACCACGAGGAGTGGACGACGGACAACGACCTCATGACGCCATCAATGAAGGTCAAGTTGCGAAACCTCTTGGCTCGCCACGAAGACTCCATTGCTGCCATCAATTGAGCGTAAATTGACCGATTGGGTTTTCAATACCCATCGATGGGCTTGCCTTGGTGATACAGTATGGTTCGCGAACTCATTACCGTTGAAGGTGTTGACAGAAGCTTCGGGCCCACCGATGTTCTGCAAGACATCAACCTCATTATCAACGATGGCGATCGAATTGGGATTGTTGGTCACAATGGAGCTGGTAAAACAACACTGCTCAATACGATCAGTGAGCAAAAACAAGACGTAGGGGACATCGATTTCGCACCAGGAATTCGAATTGCATATCTTACTCAAATTCGAGACATTGAATCGAATTCGACCATCGAAGAGGAACTCGGACGCAAAGGACGACAATTCCAAGAATTGGAGGATGAAATTGCATCGATTGAGGCTCAGATGATTGATCCCTCGTTCTACGAGGGAGACTGGGAACCGGTCATGGAGCGATATTCAGAACTTCAACAGACCCTTGCTTCTTCCGGAGGTGGAAACGTTGCCGGAATCGCCAAGGGTATTCTCGAACGACTCGGACTTGATAAGCATCCGATGGATATGCCTGTATCACAATTGTCTGGAGGGGAGAAAGCAAAACTGGCGCTTGCGCGCCAACTCGTCGGCCTGTCAGGAATCGATGTCATGTTCCTTGACGAGCCAACAAACCACCTTGATATTCAAACCACGGAATGGCTTGAGGCTTTTCTAACCGACTTCAAGGGCTCTCAACTTATTGTATCCCACGATCGTTACTTCCTCGACCAAGTTTGCAACCGAGTCGTTGAAATCGATAACCTCCGCGCCTGGCCATGGAAAGGCAACTACAGTCAATTCATCGTCCAAAAGGTAGCAAGTGAGCAAGCGCTGAATGAGCAAATTGGGAATTTAGAAAAGAAAATTCAATCAACAACAGGTGCCATTCAACAAATGAAACGAGCGAACAAATACGACAAATCAATTTCAGCCAAACACAAGATGATTACGCGCATGCAACAAGAACTCAAGGCACTGAGGGCTCGCGTCCCGAAGAAACGAAAGCCATTGATTCTCAAGCTCGATGCAATCGATAAGGCAAGCATGGATGTGCTCGAACTGGTTGATGCAACAAAGACCTTCGAAGGTCTGGAACGCCCGATTCTCAACAACCAGACCCTCGAAGTGCGCAAAGGTGACCGTATTGGAATCGTTGGAGGGAACGGTCAAGGAAAGACAACCCTGCTTAAGATTATCAACAAAGAACTGAAGCTTGACTCTGGTAAAATCGATGTATCTCCAGGGACTGTCATTGGGTATTTTCACCAAGATCACGCAACACTTGATTTTGAACTCAATCCCGTTGAACAGATTCAGAAACTCCGCCCAGATTACCAGTACGGTGACATTCGAGCTGCTCTTGGACGTTTCCAGTTCTCAAGCGATCAGGTTGGTACAAAACTCAAGCAACTTTCTGGCGGAGAGCGAGCACGTGTAGCGCTGCTTAAACTCCTCCTCGAAGACAACAACCTCTTGCTGATGGATGAGCCGACCAATCACTTGGACATGGACTCAAAGGAAACACTTGAGGAAGCCCTAATTGGATACGAAGGGTCGCTAATTACAGTTTCACACGATCGATGGTTCCTTGATCAGGTTGTCAATCGGATTTGGGAACTCGAAGATGGAAACATCAAGGTCTACTATGGCAACTACACCGACTACGTTCGAGCCAAGCAAGGACTTCCCCCTTTGGCAGATGATGAAATCTCCCAAGTCTAGTCCCACCCTTGATTTCATGAACTCCATTTGCTTGGGTTGTTCATGGCCGAAGACGCTGAGGAACAACCTGTGTTTGAAACAAGCACAGGTCCGGTACGTGTCATTACTGCAGCATCTCTGTTTGACGGTCATGATGCAGCCATCAACGTCATGCGTCGATTAATTCAATCCTCGGGGGCTGAAGTGATTCACCTTGGCCACGATCGCTCAGCAAAAGACGTCGTCGATTGTGCTGTTCAGGAGGATGCGCATGCAGTTGCGTTAACATCGTATCAGGGTGGTCACGTCGAATATTTCACATACATTCGCCAACTTTTGGACGAAGCTGGTTGCGAGCACGTACGCATCTTCGGCGGTGGAGGTGGGACCATCACACCGCCCGAAATCCGAGAACTTCACCAAGCAGGTATTTCGAAAATTTACTCTCCTGACGATGGACGCACAATGGGATTAATGGGCATGATACATCATTTGATGGGAATTGCTGGAGAGGTCGATCTCATTTCCGATGAGCGAATGAAAGACCTCGACGGTCCCATAACCGCAACTGACATGGCTAAAGTCGGGTTGCTGCTTACACTCTCTGAATCCGCTGATGAAGTGACTTTCAAACAAACACTCGAAACATGTCGCTCATCAACCGATGAGGTTCCAGTGATTGGGTTCACAGGGACCGGTGGTGCAGGGAAATCGAGCCTGCTTGACGAATTGATGCTTCGTATCCAGCGAGACAACCCCGGAAAGAAGGTTTGCTTGCTCTGTGTCGACCCAACACGAAAGCGAACCGGTGGAGCGCTACTCGGCGACCGTATTCGAATGAATTCACTTTCGAACAACGATCTCTACATGCGCAGTCTTGCAAGCCGAGGAAGCGGCTCAGAGATTAGCGCAAATCTCGATCGAGCAATCGAGGTTGCGAAAGCGGTCGGATTCGATCTCATCTTCTGTGAGACAAGCGGGATTGGTCAAGGCAGCGATGCAATCAC
>DAPT01000070.1 GCA_002502215.1 Euryarchaeota archaeon UBA124 | reverse complement strand
ATGGGCCACTACACTATACGAGCGTGGTGGTTTTGCCTGCATTGTCCTCTATTTAGAAATGGTGTCCTTGAGGAATGAGTTTTCGTTCACTTTTCGCTTTATGAAATTCGACATGAATAGCGTACGAATCGGCATTTTTACTTTCACTTTTCATTCACCTCTCCTTTTTCTCTTGATATACGGCCGCCCGATAATCTCGCTTCATGAACAACAATGTTCCAACAAACTTTGCTGACCTTACAGCAACGCCAAACAGTACTGAGGAGCCGCTCTGGTACCACCGAACAACAACAATGTATGCTTCTGCTGACGGAAAACTTCCCAATCGAAGCAAAGATATGACGTGGACGCCATGGCACCAGCCTGGTCAAACCACGACCACTAACCTGACGGCAAGCATCCGGAATCTCATCAAGCGTGCTGGTCTTCGAGGTGAGGCTTGATGTCCAGAACCAAGCGTTTGAGAGATGCAATCGATCAATACCTCGGGTCCGTCGAAGAGGCAAACACCAACGATATTCTTGACCACGTGAACCAGCGCTTCCGTTGGGGAGCAACGATGAATCAACTTGGGAATGTTCTTGCTCGTGATCGACGTTTTATCAAAGTTGGATTCGACGAAAACACCGATATCGGAGGCTTCCGAATGCGCGTGTGCGTCTGGGCACGTGCAACTGCCTGAGAGAAAAGGAACAAGTGTCAACACCCTCTGGGTGTAATATGGCCAACAAACTTGTTGCATCTATTGAGTTGATGCGCGTCAAGAATCTTGGCCTCGCTCTCATCGCCACTCCACTGGGTGCTGCCTTCGCTCTGTTGGAGTTTAGCACTCTCACCGATTATCCTGAAGTCGGGCTAGCAACGCTCTCAGTGTTGTTCTTCATGGCAGCAGGGAATGCGTTGAATGATTTGAGCGATATCGAAATCGACAGGTTGGCTCATCCAAGTCGCCCATTAGCTCAAGGTTCACTTAGCGTTTCTGAGGCGAAGTATCTGATTGGATTCCTCTCATTCCTTAGTGTCGCGTCTCTTGGAGGATGCCTGTATTTGATGGAAGGATCCCATGTTTACACCGGTGCGATTTATGTTCTTGCCGTGATACTCATGCTCACCTATGATCACGGACCACGGACCAAAGAGAAAGGACTGACTGGTAACATTTCAATTTCAGTATTGGTTGCAACTGTTGTCTTGTATGGGGCATCTTCTATAGAAGGCTTAGGAGCTTCTTTGTGCTGGTATGTTGCTGGTGTCGTCTTTTTCGTAAATCTCGCTCGAGAGATCATCAAAGATTGTCAAGATATGGAGGCTGATGGTGAATCAAGGAATACACTTCCCATGAGCATCGGTAAGGAAAAAAGCCGAATGATTGCGTATGTGTTGACACTAATCGGAATCGTTTTTCTGTACATCCCATATTGGCAAGGCCCGTTCTCGTTTGGCCAACTTCTGTTTCAATCCCCGGCAATTTTTATCCTCATGGGATTGAATGGACCAATGTGGAAAGGAGAGGACTATGTTGCAGCAACACGCTTGCGCATCGCTATGCTGCTGGGACTCATCGGCTTTGTTGTTACAATCTTACTTAGACAATACCCATGAATTCGCCCATCGCACCCCATGCATCGGGGGTGATGAAATAACACATCAGTGACATTTGTGCCCACATTCGGTTTTCAGCCTGATCAAAGACAATCGAGTTCTCGTGATCCATGACCCAATCGGTAACTTCGTCGCCGCGATGTGCAGGTAGACAATGCATGAAACGCCATCCTTCGTCCATTCCTTCAACCATCTCTTGGTTGACTTGATAACCCTTGAATGCCTTCATCTTGTCTTCCAAATGCTCTTCGCCCATCGAAATGAACACATCGGTATAGACGACATGCGCATCTTCAACCGCCTCTTTTGGGTCGACTGTTCGAGTGAGCTTCGAACCGTTTTTGATTGCATACTTCTTTGCCCGTTCGACAACATCCTCATCTGGTTCATATCCCTCGGGAACAGCATACCTGAACTCAATACCAAGCATGGTGCATGCTAACATCAAATCATGAAGAACATTGTTTCCATCACCGACCCATGCAACAATCAGGTTGTGACGATCATCAAACTGTTCCATCACCGTCATCAAATCAGCAGCTGCTTGGCAAGGATGATGTTTCGCAGAAAGAGCATTGAGCACAGGCACCGTAGCATATTTTGCTAATTCTTCGACGTCAGCATGGGCAAAGCATCGATATGTCATACCTCCTAAGAATCGTGAAAGGACTTGGGAGGTATCCCCTACAGTTTCAGATTTACCCAATTGAATGTCATTCTTCAGGAGTGTGAGGGCATTTCCTCCCAGCCTGTCGATACCAACCTCGAATGAGACTCTTGTACGGGTCGATGGTTTCTCGTAAATTGATCCGATGGTCATCGTATCCAGTGGCATGAAGTTTAGAGCAACTTCATCGCCCTGTTTCCATAACCGCTTGAATTCAATTGCCCAGGAAAGGATATTCTTGAAGTCTTTTTTCACGTCGTCGATGGCAAGAAGATGATTGACCATGGACGATGGTCAACGAGACAGATTACAATGTTTTTCAAACAAAATCGTCAACATCTTTCTCATGTTCGATGTCGCTTGCAAAGCCGTCACGAGCATCATTCATGCCTCCGAACATCGCTTGAGCAAAGGTGAGTATGTCTGCAAGTCCTTCCTCTAATTCGCTTGACAATGGTGTCAGGCCAGGACTTTGTGCGAATTGTTGCATGAGACGAAGTTGATTGATTGCGAATTCTGTTCGTTGCCCACCAGCCTCGTCATACAGGGCCATTTCAAGGATTTCGAGTCGTTCTGACCATTCGAGAATCTTCTCGAGTTCATCGGGATCTAGGAGATCGCTTTTGGATAGGAAATTCTTGGTAGGAAGACCCAGCCTAAATTCGACAATTGAAGAGAGAAGCATCTGAGAAACAAATCCTGATGGCGAGCGAGAAAGCATTGGGTCAAACAAGTAAATTATTGCTGACTGGTCGCGACCGAGAACTTCGATGAGGTGGTTGCTGGCTTCACGGAATGCGAACAATTCAACTTGTCCAGGTGTGTCAACAATCATCATTTCTCCGGTCAAAGAATGGAGTTGTTCAGCAACATCTCCTGCTTGAGAGGCGAGGAGGTCAGCCGCGAGAATTTGTGCTCCGTTTGGTCCGAGGTCGTATTCCGTCATGACTTCGGTAAGTGAAATCAAATCACGTACATCGAATTCAGCATCGTAGTGGACGCGTTCAGCCCCCGGATCGAGATTGACCGCAATCACGTCGGTCTCCAAGAAACGAGACCAGCGCTGAAAAGAGGTAACTAGCGACGATTTTCCTGCACCTGCAGTCCCCACAACAAACAACACTGGAGGTGTCCCGCTATCTTGTCCGACCATGCTTAATCCTCCAACCCAATGTACATGAAGTAAGCGCAATAACCGCTTCTGAAAGCAAAACTAACCAACAGAACGGTTATGTGCTGGACATCAATGGGAAGGTTGCACATTGCCGTGTGGAGGAGAAAAAAATGACTGACGAAGATACAAACAAACCGGAAGCACCACCAGGTATGCCACCAATGCCACCAATGCCA
>DAPT01000129.1 GCA_002502215.1 Euryarchaeota archaeon UBA124 | reverse complement strand
TTCATTGCAATTTCACAGTAGCTCAGGCTGATGTTGCACGTACGGCAAAGGGCCGTCTGACATATCGCATTTCAATTCATCGGCGTTCAATGCATTCGTTGCAACATCGCTCTTCCAATCAAGAGTTTGGAAATTTCATCGTGGCCATCGAGAAGTTGTTCCATCGAAAAATCAGGCCATGTCTCAACATCGCAGGTCAACCAACCAACCAATGGATGCAGACGCCCTTTGTGGACTGGGCCGTTTTGCTCCATGCGCTGAAGCATGTCATGAACATCCATGAGAGCTGCAGTACCTGATCCCTCAGGGACCATTAGCAGATTCAGTTTCAAATTTGTTCGTTCAACATAACCAGCATGTTGTCGGGCGTGACCAGGCAAACCCAATGACTCCCCTTTTGGTCTGAAAATTAAGGCAGGCCAGGTTTTCGGGTGGTGTGCCAACCACTCTCGTCCTGCAGCGGTAGAAAGTTGGGCATCGAGCCAATCCAAGGCCCAAGACGACCACCACTGTTCTGGAAGAACGTTGATGCACGTGCGCATGAGATCCAACTGAATTGGAGCCCTCTCATCAAGTATGTCGAGGATTTCGGCCCATGTTCGCAAAATCGAACCTCGCGGATGAACACGCGCTCCTTTGAGGAAACGTTGCAGAAGGGCGGTTTCATCCTCAGTGAGTGGCGCACTTCGATCAAACAGTGCACTCAAAATCTGTTCTTCGTCATATGGGGCATCCAACCAAACTGTTGCTGCCATTGGTAAAATGGACTTTAACTCATGACCATGCCTTTTCTTCAAAAGCAAAAGAACATGAGCAGCGACTGTTTTGTACGCCTCGCTTTCAAGGAGTGGAACCAAGTCCACCAGCAATGAGGAATTGGAATCAAAGACATGCATAATGTGTCTTGCAGCCTTCTGTTTCCACGTTGTGTCCGTCTGCGTCATTGCCTTGACCAGTGAAACAGCGTCCAATGCCTCAACAGAAATGAGGTCGACCCAGCCATCAGGGAGAACATCGGCGATTCGCTTCCAACGTGCAGATCGTTCAGATTCGGGGCTTGCAATCCACGCAGCAAGAGGGTTTTCTCTCTCAACCAAATTGGAAAAGTCTGTGTCACCTTGGGGATACATTCGCATTGCTTGGCGTATTTGATGTCGGACTTCAATCAATTCAGCCTCCTGACTGGACAAAACGGTTTCATCCAAACCCCCTGATTCAAACCATTGACGAAGTTCTTCCGCATTGGCTGGTATTTGCTCCCTGGTAGCCTCTGGCTCAGAGCGCGAAACCGCTCGCTTTAGTCGTACTGTGAAAGCATAGGATTCCTGAGGACGGTATGAAATTGTTGCAAGTTCATCCGTTGAGACAATCGTTGCTGTTTTGCTTGAAAATTCGATTGCCTCACCACGAGATGTAATGAGCGCCCGGCACCTTCCAGAAGCAAGGAGTCGTTCCATCAAGGCTGCATCTTCCAATTCCGCCCAGAGCCATTCAACCACCATGTCAAAGCTGGTCGATTCAAGCATCCATTCGACAATGCATGTCGCACCGTGTTGTGAGATGCCCTCCAACAAAACGACGTCGATTGCATTCGAATGCTCACTCCACGTTCGCTCACCAAAATCTGCAAGCAGGTCTCTCCGCAATTTGAGGTTGGGTTGTTTTCCTCGGCCTGAGATCAGCCAACGGGTCAACGAACGCAAACGAGTTTTCCGTTTCGTTGGAGACAATCGTGGATGTCGCTTTTTCATCCAAGGGCCAAGGATGTCAATTGGAAGAGAGCGATGATTGGAAAACGACAAGGACTCAGTCATCAATTGAGCCCGATTTCCCAATGCAGATACCAAAAGCGTCCGGTCAACCGAGGATGGGAGGTGAGCGTACAGACCGTGTTCAGGCTTGACTGTAAAGGGCGTACCAACAACTTGCCCAATCGTGTGTTCACCGATGTTCAATTGAGATGGACCCTCAACCTCCTGTGTCTTCAACCGAATCCAGGTCCCGTTCGCAACACCCCACATATCGGATTGATTAAGCAGACGAAGTCTGAGAATGCCTATTGTTTCTGTTTGATTGGTAAATGCAGTCAGCGTACCCTCGACTGGCATCGAGGGGGGTGAAGTTGGCTCAAATGTTGAGAGAGAAATCCATTGGATTGACGCACCTCGTTGAACAGCCCATAGCCCCCCTGCTTTTCCACTGGAACGAGAACCGCTGTTTTCCTCCATCAATTCCGCTCTTCTGGGAAGTGAAATTAATTTTGAAGGTGGCTTTGACAGGACGCCAAGAACAACGCTTGAATTATCATTTGATAGAACCACAGCATTTGTTCCAGTGGGTATTGAGGTCCCGTGTTTTCTAACTCGCTCGATGAGATCTTGAAGCAAGTGCTCTGCTCCGGAGGGCGTTAATCGATGGATTGCTCCGCGTATCGACGCGTTTTCATCTCTTTGTACCTCACCCAACTCTCTCAATTGGCGCATGGCAAGTGAAGCATGAGGCATTGCTATGCCCAAAACGTTGGATGCTTGTGAAACCGTGCCACCTCCATCGAGAAGCCAATCGAGTATACGTCGTTGATAACGACTGCGAATGGTTTTCATTGGCATTATGAGTCACTTTTGTTATGCTGAAAAGGGGCTCCTTTTTATTTGTTACCTCTAAACAGCACATTAAGTTACAATTAGTTACCAGTTTCCTGTGGAATTGTGAGATTTCACTTACATCAGCAATCCATACGTGTAAAAATTACACTACTTTTCGTCATTAATGGTAACCAACTCGTCATTTGTTGGAGGAACGGTTATATGAGTGGCCTCGCTCCTTTGGTATAGCGACATCGCAATTGAGCGAAAAGCGAAAATCAGAGGAGGACAAGAACATGAAAACTGTACGCATACGAGAAAAAATCAAGAAATTCCTAGGCGATCGACCACGAAACACTGCGGAGATTCTGGAACACATCAACAGCACCATGCGTCACGGTACAACAAGCCAGCAACTCGGTAATGTTCTGTCCAAGGACAAAGACATCGTCAAAGTCGGTTACATCAAGCGATCTGGTATTCTCTCTGGTGGATACGACATCTGCGAATGGGCGACTCGAATCTGGGTTCAAGACAACTGCCCAGGATGGAAAGAAGGCACTCCAATTATCATTGACCAACAAGGTAACATCACCATGGGCGATGACATGAAGAAGAACTAGAACGGTTCTGTAACAATTTCCTCAACTGGAGCGTTGTCGTACCTGATGGCACATGTGTTCCTTCCCATGAGCCAATTAAACGGACAGTAGCCAAACGTTGATGTCAAGACACCCCATAGTCCAACAATGAGAAAAATAAACTCAAGTTGGATTGTTGCGAAAAAGTCGAGGAAGACCAAGCTCGAGCCGAACAAGGCACGAACACTTCTCTCCATGCCTCCAACGTTCTTCATGCTCACAAAAACGAACCTTCGCCAATAAAGGCTTGTTCATACTGTGCAAAACAGCGCCTCTTCAAGTGAAGGCAATAGCAGAATGACTCAATTTCCTTGGAAAATATCCATCGCCTCGTCAACGCTTGCTCCTTGAGAGATGATAGCGTGACATGCAGCAGTCATTCGCACGGCTTCATTGGTTGACTTTTGGTGAATGTTGCGTCCAGTGGCTGCACCTTTGCAACCACTGATGTTGATTTGGTCCCACAGACGTTGCAAGAAGTCATGCGCTGGAAGTGATCCTCCACCCGAGCAGATAATTCCACAACGACCCGCTGCTTCGACAGCAATTTTGAGCGATTCTGGCTGGGTCATTCCATCCCATGCTCGTGGATAATTCACTTTGGCAAAATCTGCACCGATGCAAGCAGCAACTCCGGCAGCCCCTGCAATCAACTGAGGATCTTTCTCATCTTCGACCGCTTTTCCTCGAGGATACATCCAAACAACCGCTATCATACCCTCTTCATGGGCTTGTCGAATGAAGTGAGCGGCCTCTGTCATCATCTCATGCTCGTATTCACTGCCGATGTAGACAGTGTAGCCGATTCCAACAACGTTAAGACCGTTGGAGACCAGTGACATCACATCATCCATGTCCCACATTGCAAGGCTGATCGGATCTCGTTGCTTGGTTTTTACCAAATGCGATTTTGAATTAAGTTTCACAAGGTATGGAACGTCTGGATGGTCTCTGCCGTAGAGAGAAATGAGTCCGCCCTGGGCTGCAAGAACACCGACGGTCCCTTCTCGGTGAGCAATCGCTCCGATTTCAAAGAGGTGACCTGGGTCGTTTGACGAGAGTGGGATGGATTCTCCTCCGTCGTAGAAGTCTTCGTTCAAATGTTCAATTTTTTGATCGCATGCAAACAAATTCATCGAACCTGTGCCGCAGGTGGCAGCCATGAGGTTTTCCAAATATGTATCAGCGAGGTCGTCAGGTACATCTGCAGGAATGTGGTAATCAGACATTCCATTCACGCTCATTCACCGGTAAAGTTTGCAACACGCTTTTCCACGTATGCAGCAATTCCTTCTTTCGCATCGTTCGAGTTGAAGAGTGAGGCTTGCAACTCTCGCTCGAGTGCAAGGTGGTATTCAAACGGAATTTCTGGTCCAGTCTGGCAGGAACGCTTGATGTTTCCAACGGCCTTTGTCGCCTTGTTTGGTAGTGTGAATTGGCTGCACCAATCGAGAATGTCTTGACGGAAATCAGCAGCATCGCCTTCCCAAATGTGGTTGATGAGGTTGTGAGCATGTGCATCTTCAAAGGACATCAATTCACCTGTGACCATCATCTCGAGTGCCTTCGCCTTACCAATCAATCGGGTCAATCGGGCAGTTCCACCTGTTCCAGCAAGTACACCAAGGTTGATTTCAGGAAGACCAACCTTTCCGGAGTTCTTTCGAGCGATTCGGATGTCAGCAGCCATTGCAATCTCAAGACCACCACCAACTGCGTGGCCATTTATGGCACAGACCACGAGCTTTGATGTCTGCTCGAGGCGAGAGAGTGTTTCATTTGCGTGCAGACAGAAATTGTACTTGAAGCCGGGTGATACGCTGTTCAGCATTTGAATTGAAGCACCAGCTGAGAAGAAAGAAGATCCGTTACCGGTCAACACGATGCATGAGACATCGTCATCGAAGCGGGCCTTGATAATCGCATCATCAAGGTCGCTCATCATTTCGTGTGTGTAGGTGTTTGGTGAACGATCGCTGGCTTCGGTGAGTGCTGCACCAGCAGCATCACTGGCCAATTCGATGACTGCAATGCCATCGAGTGTAGCGTAGTTCACGAGTTTATTGGGCATGGCTTCGAAATTGAGGTCGCTCATACTTCACCGAAAGCGATTCGCATTATGAACGAATCGTCGCGTCTACTCGCTGGAAATGGTTGGTTCATCGGAATCATTTGCAAAAGAGATTTTCCCACCACCTCTGCGAACATCATCCCATTGTTGACCAATCTTTTCCGCTTCAGGCGATTGCTGCCAGACATCTCTTCGCTTGGCCTTTCGAAACGGCATACGGCGAACACCCCGCCCCATAGCCTTCGAATCCTTTTCAAGCATAAACGGTGTAACAAGATGGTACAGCAATGTCTTGTACCAAGCAGGTCGAAACAGTTTTCCAATCCATACGAGGCCGTCACCACGCTTCTCCTGATCCTTCATCCAGCGGCGGCACATCCGCTTGAACATGCCATCACCAACACGGTTCATGAGCCAGCGATTCGCAACGCTCGTGCGCACGTATGGCAACAACTGTTTACGAACTTCCGTTTCATAATTGCACTCACCGAGTATGTCTTTCGCTGCGAGAACACCTGACCATACAGCCATTCGCATGCCAAAACCCCACATGAAATCTTGAAGTCCACCGGATTCACCAACATAGTATCGGCCGTCCTGTTTGTAACGCTGGTTTATGGTAAAGTCACCCTTTCCTCCAACACGTTTGATTGGGGTTCGATCGAGCTCCGGGTAATGCTTTTCATACCAAACGATGGTCTCGTTGAGAAACCGCTCACTCTTGGATTGTTTTCGCCACAAGCACGTACAAATGAGTCCCACTCCTTCAACAATTATCAGATAGGAATAGGCTCCTGGTGCCAATTTGTCGTTCATCTGAAACGCAATATGATTCGGGTGGGACGTTTTGAAAATTTCACCGTACGCAACCGCAGAGGTGCCTTTTGGTCCGCATGCAATAATTGTGCAATCCTCTTCCTTAACACGAGATTTGTAATGTATCTTCGCACCAGCTTCCATGGCTTGACGCTTCATACCCTGATCGATGGTATGCTCTGCTGTACCCCGTTCTACAATCCGGTATGCAACTCGGTCGCTTTTCGGTTGCGTGATGACATCATCCGGATGAATCAAGTCGACAACTTGGAATTCTGTTGCTCGAAACTGCGATGCATCAAAGCCCCACTGCTCCATTTGCTGAAAGAAATCAGCGTCCATTGACCAGTTTTCCAAGGCTTGGAAATCACCGTCAAACCTCGCACCTGAATCTGCACGAACATCGTGTACATGCACTTCCTTTCCAGCCTTGGCAAGTATCGTTGCAGCCGCAAGGCCAGACAACCCTGCACCCATGATGTGAATGGGTTCAGTCGCACCAGCACCATCGGCCATGTTTGGCCATCGAGCCGTTACGCTTGAATCATGCGCTCCCCTCGCATCATCATGAGGCGGTACATCATCATCGAAGAAGCGATTGACGCCCTCGACCACGATGCGTTACGGAAACAACTCAAGACAAAGGGATGCGGCGCCATCGTCTCATTTCTTGGAATGACCCGTGGAACCGAAGGTAATGCGGAAGTCTACGCTCTTGAGTTCGATGCCTGGCAAGAGAAACTTGGACCTGTCCTGAGAGACCTTGCGAACCAGGCTTGCGATTCATTCGGGACACTTTCCGTTGCAATGGCACATCGAACGGGTCGGGTCGAGCCACAGGAATCGATCGTGAGCATCCACGTTGCAAGCCCTCACCGAAAGGAGGCCTTCATGGCATGTGAATGGCTCATCGATGAACTGAAAAAACAGGCTCCACTGTGGAAACGTGAAGTGACCTCCGAAGGGTCCACATGGAAAGCGGGGTTGGGTTGAACATGGAGAAAGAGATACAAGGGATTGTTGAGATTGG
>DAPT01000115.1 GCA_002502215.1 Euryarchaeota archaeon UBA124 | reverse complement strand
GAGAATGCTTTGTCCAAATCGAGATTACCTGCTTCCTTGGTTATCGCATCCAGGAATGAACCAAGGCGACGACCTCCGGATAAGGAGGTGAGGCCTTTGCGGATATCGGTGTACTGAACACCTCTCAGCGCTTTATTTTGGACAAAAATGTTGTGTTTTTCATACAAGAGTTTCATTAGATCGCAAACACCGGTAGATCCTTTCGATCGTTTCCTAAGTTCTGCATCCAAAGCGAACATGGTTAATTCACCTTCGAGATAGTATGAGATTTGCGTTTCTCTCGAATGAGCATGACCTCTATAGAGATGAATCCATGCCTCGTGACTCGCTTCACAGAGTGCTTGACAAGACGAACCGCTTCGTGTATGATGCCGTTTGAGCTTACGCTTCATGTCTGCGAAGTAGTCTTCGGCGCTCCAAGCCCCTGAACGCAAGCACATGATGTCGCCGATCCATGAGGTCGCACCTTCGAACCACCACAACAAATCTGTGTTGACCTCCCGCTGTAAATCATAATCAAGGAATCGTTTTGGTCGCAATCGTTTAACGTTCCATTGATGAACGTATTCGTGGCTAAACAGACTCACTAAGTCACGATAATCTTCAACATGTCCTGGTTGAAGAGAGGTACGCGGTACCATCGATGTTTGCGAATTTGTATGTTCGAGTCCACCCCTACCTCCATCGGTGAGGTGGAGAATGGTGTGGTACGGTTCATTCAGCGGTCCAAAGAGTGCATGGTGCTCTAAGATGATGTTTTTCATGTCGTTAATGAAACGGTTCAACATAACTTCGTTGGGTACGTTCCCTCCAGCATCCCAGTAATGCAGCGAATGATTCCGCCCTCCAACCATGAACTCGTGGATTTCGTTCGAATTGCACTCTGCGATGCCGTCCAGAAGCGCATCTCGATGTTCAACTGAGAAGGTATGAAGTTTCAACGAGCCCTTCTTCTGCGAGTTCACTTGATCCATCTGTGTCGAAACATTCCAGGTCTCCGGCAAGAGGAATTCGACCTTGTGCGGCAAATCCATGCGGCTTGAATCGATGCCAGAGGTTGGTAGGAACCAAGTGAACGGAGGCATCAAATGGAGATGTGTTTCATCATAGTGGTTTGATCGAACGGTGTTGTCAACACAGAGCAGCTTGTAAGAAATACGAACTTTTCCAACGGACTGGATGCCTTTGATTACGATTGAATCAACATCTTTTCTCATGACATTGAGGGTTTTTCCATTTTCATCACATGCTTCCAAGTGCGAGACGTGTTGAATCGGTTCACGCAAGAAGTACGAACCAGGTACCCATCGTGGAAACGACAGCTGAAGAGATGGAGAGGTAAACGGTGCACTGACTTCAATTTGTACACTCAATCGTTGATCACCGGCGTCGGTTGCGTCAACACTGAAGACGACATCTGAACTTGTCATGGACTCATGTTGCTCTACGAGGTGTATAGGTTCTGTGCTGCACTCAGGACGAGTTCATCTTTTGATTCATCCAACAATTTCTTGGCAAGGGTTTGAATTGCTGGCTCTTGTTGTCGATGCAAGAGTCGTTCAAGCAACCTCGATTTATCGATGCTATCAACACGTTGATCGAACAATAATTCGTGGCGCAATTCATCGCTTTTGACATCGTTTCGGCCAACCAACCATCGAGCCACAATCGAGGTACAGTTCGAGTCGATTAGCATTCGAAGGCGGGAATCATCTGCATCACTTATTGCATCCTTAAGGGATTGAACAAGGAACTTCCGCTGGGATTTATTCTTTCTCAACATCAGATTGGCGAGGTGAGGGTGTTTATGTTCAAGGGCAATTGGGACTGCGAGTTTCCAAAGGGCATCATCATGCTCGATAGCAGACTGTAAGGCATTTGAATCAACATCATTTAATTCCATTTTCAACAAGGATGAGGCGGCCTGGCGACGAACATCAGGATGAGCATCTTGCAAGCTCTGAAGAAGTTCGGAAACCTGAGAATTCACAGCCGTTGCGTAGGAGCGAACAACGTGATCCTCCGATGATTGGAATCTTTGAAGCTCCGTGTTTGTCGCTTCCTTTGCAGAGATGAGTTGATTGACAGCTCGTCGAACGACCACGTCATCACTGCTGTCCAACAAGAGCCGGGAAAGTGTTGCTGCTTGCTTTGAATCTGGAATTGCGTCGAGCACGGCGGCAACACATCGGTGGCCATCAATGTCGGATCTGTTTGCGAGTTCTTCAAGCAAGTGTGGGGCATGTTTCGGAGCCCAACGACGATAGGCTTCAATCGCTTTGTTGCGAAACCAGACATCATCGTCATCAAGGTAAATAGAAAACGCTTCAACACTCTCATACGCATCAGAATCGAAGAGAATCCTCACAGCTCGTCGTCGCTGTCGAACATCTTTGTGTTTCAATTTAGCAATGGCGGATTGTATGCTTGCTGCCATGATATGACCTCAAGGTTTGAATTCATCGAAATGGAATCCATGCTCATCATTTTGATCATAATCACCAGGGCGGGCGAGGGTTGGAGCAAACATCAACTGAATCATGGGCCACAATTGGACAAAGTGTTGCATATTTGCAGTAATGAATGCCTCTAAATCTGCCTCTTCCGCTCCTTGCATGGCTCTCAATTCATCGGAAATAGTCCCAAGTTGTTGGAGTTCTTCCGGTTCACAGAGTTCCATCTCATGGCATGTCTCGATGAGTGTTTCAATCAAATCAGCAATTTCAGCGGCTGACAAGGGTTGCGGCTCACTCTCAACAATGTCCACCGGTCCAAATGAGACTGGACCGAGAGATGTTGGATGGAGGTCATCAAACTGGCGCTCAATTTTCATGAGTTCTTGGGAATGCACATCACCGATTGGAGCGATGACGAATCCACCTTCCAAAATTCTCTCTTCCATCCATGTTGGGACCGATGATACACTCCCTGTAATCAAGACTCTGCTCAAATCGCCGGGCAGCTCAATCGGGGCTACATCAATTGATTCAACTTGCCGGAGGTCGACGGTTGGCCAACCCGCGAGAGCATTCGCAGTGTGGCGGACAATTTCAGCCGAAGGGTCGATGAGAATGACGCGACCATGTTCACCAACAATGCTAGCTATAAGTGCAGCGATATAACCTCCTTTTGAACCGACCACAAGGACTTCTTGCCCTTCTTTTAACTCGAGGTGATGAAGTAAAGTAACAATCATGTGAGGAGCAGAGATGGTTTTGACTCCACCATTTTCGGTTTCCATGAAAACAACGGGTCGGTCGTGGAAGAAACCATCAAAATCGTAGGTTGTGAATTGTTCGAGGTGAAGCACATACATTGCTTCACGCACGGGTTGAGGGACTTCAATTCCCGAATCAGAAATCCTATCGAGAAGTTGTCTCATCTCCTCCATAAGGTTCTGAACACATTGACTCATAAAAACATGAGCGAATCAGGATATGTCTTCTTGGATACGTTTGAGAATCTCTTCTGGATGTTCGCTCGGATCAAATTCTGGGGTATTTTCGTTATCCTGCGTCGATTCATCATCGATGTTTTCCTTAATCCGGTTTATCAGACTTGCAAAGGATTCGATTTGGTATGCATCGGTCTGGTCCATGTCTGCTTCCATTGTTTCGACAATTGTACGCGCCTGTTCTGCAGTCAAACGAACATCCGTCATCGACGAGAACATATCGTCCATTAAAATCCCCTCAATCTTGGTGAGGTGTTCTGAGATTGTTGCTCTTGCAAGGCCGAGTTGCTCTGCAAGTTCCGTTATCTTAATTCGTTTTGGCAGGTCATAGTAACCTCGATCAT
>DAPT01000067.1 GCA_002502215.1 Euryarchaeota archaeon UBA124 | reverse complement strand
GGATTGCAGCAACCCGTCTTAATGCAACGATGTTGCAAACCATGTTGACTGAAATTGGCTGCAATGTAGCAAACGTGATTCCGACCACAACAGATCAAGCGGCTGAACTGTTCGAAGCATACGATATCGTTGTCATGGGTGGAACCAAGCCAGGACACACCACCGATGCGGTCAGTGTTGCTTTTGCGAGGGATGCTGGTGCGGCTCATGTCATCATTGCAACGAATGTGTCACACGTCTACACTGCGGACCCACGAACGAACGATGATGCCGAACCCCTTGAAACACTCAGCCTTGTCGAACTTCAGAACATTACCGGCAAAGAAGCGCTTGGACCTGGTCAAAGCGCAGCCGTCGATCCAATCGCAGTCAACTGGGCAATCGACTGCGGATTGAGAATTGGCGTTCTCGACGGACGTGACATCCGTCGAATTGAAGATGCATTGGAAGGACGCCCATTTGAAGGAACCTTGGTTCAACCGGAGTGATTTGATGGTCGACGCATCAGCCGTGAAGCAGAAAGTCAAGAACATGCCAAAGCGCTCCAAGGCATTGGCTCACATCCCATCGCACAAGCATTGCCGGGTTTGTGGAATCGATATATCTGCAAAAGCAGAAGAGCGAGTTTGTAAAGACGCAGACTGCATCAAAAAGTACGAAAAAGACGAGAAAAACAAGGAGCGAATGCGTGTTTGGATGCTGATTTTCTTCGGCATTTTTGCATTCTTGACGATTCTTCCCGTCCTTGCCCGTCTGATGTGAAATCAACGGGAACGATGCCAACCTTCTGGGAGGGTCAATGGATCTACGACCTGTGAGGCTTTGACCTTTCGAACAACTTCCAAACGTAACGCATCAAGACCAACATTTTCCAATGCACTCATGGTTGGACGACCTTCATCGTCGTGAAGAAGAGGCAATTTCGGTTCGCCTTTTGCACCATTGTTTCGCCACCTCTCCTCGGCCTCTTTGACCAATTCCCAATCCTCGGGGAGCGGATTTAGTGCATCTGCTTTAGAACTCACGACCAACAATTCTGTACCTGGAAGGAGTCGCTCAACATCTTCTAAAAGACTCATTTGGTCTTCCCAAGACATGCCACAGGTTTCTGTTTTGTCGATCAGAAACAGAACCAAACTTCCAACATGTTCCAATGCTGCAATTGCCTGCAGCTCGATTGAATTGCGTTCATCCATGGGGCGATCGAGCAAACCTGGGGTATCCACCATTTGGTGTTGCAAACGTCGATGATGAAAGTGGCCTATGTGTATCTGTTTCGTTGTAAATGGATAGTGATTGACTTCCATATTTCCCGAAGACAATGCACGAATGAAAGCGGACTTCCCCACATTCGGAGCGCCACACACAACGATAACAGGGAGCGTATTATCGATTTGCGGAAGCGCCTTGAGAATCTCTCGAGACTCATTCAGCCACTTCAGCGATGGGCCAACTCGGCCCATGATTGATCCAATACGACCGTAGGCTTCACGCCGTGCTTCGTGCATTAATTCAATCCGAGCGGTTCGTACAATCTTTCGGTTGTTCTGTGTAGCAATACGTTGAACCTGTGATGCTCCCCACTGAAGCATCGACAAGTGGTGGCGATAGTCATCCGTACCAACACATGCTTCGATCATTGCCACATCAAACTGTGGTGATTGATCGAGAGATGGCCACGTTTGCACCGTCTCGGTCAACATCGTATGGATAATGTCAGCTGCGGTTTGGACCATTCGAGTCATTTGTTTTCTGGTTCGAAAAACACGATTGTGATCGTCAACCCGGTCAGCAGCCTTTCGGGCACGTGAAAATGCCTTGTCGAGAACTTCATCCTCGAACAAAACTGTCGGCAACTGCCTCCACGTGACTTTCATGTCAACCCCAGTTCAAGCGGAGTGCCAACCCTTCAAGAACCCCCCACCTCATTCATACCTCATAAAAAGAAATTGCACATGGTTATGTAGGGTCGCCATCTAGAGCATTCCATGGCGAAGAAGTCGAAGAAGCCGGACCTACCAGATTGGGCTGTTGGATTGTGGAACGATTTGGGTTCACCTTCACTGAACAAACTCCAAGGTGTTCACAACGGAGACCTTCTCGAACGCAGAAATGGACTTCGTAGGGACGATCTTATCGAGGTTCTAATCGATGCAAGAGCCCTTCTTCCAGATGTGAACCCATGGGTTCGAGGTCGATTGATATCCTCTGGAAAGACAAGCCTTGAGATTCTCGATGAGGACGGTGTTCAGCGGTTTATTGCACGTGACACAATCGTCCAAATCGTACTGATCGCTCATACACGTCCTGCATACATCGACGACAAAGAACTCCTTGCATTCGAGCGAGAGGACATGAAGCGCCGTTCAACACTTCACGAGAAAGTCGAGAAGGAAACAACTGGTAACGACGATGCGCATCTTTGGGGATGAAGATATGAGTGTGCCTGAAGGATGGTCGATTCAAGAAAACTATTTGATGCGTGAGTTCAAATTTGAGAATTTTCTGGAAGCCAAAGCACTTGTCGACAAAATAAGCATCATTTGTGAAGCGAAAAATCATCATGCGGACATCCACTTCGGCTGGGGTTATGTGATTGTGGAACTTACCACACACGATCAAGGAAAAGTAACTGAACTCGATTTCGATGTTGCAAACTCAATCAATGAAGTTGAGGATTAATTATGCCCACTGACCCCAAAGGACGGGACGTTCCCGGGTATGGGCGACATGTGTTCATCTGTGGCCATGAACGCCCAGAAGGAGCCAGTCGACCGTCGTGTAAAAATCGAGGAAGTCTGGAATTGCTTACTCGCATTAAGGCAGTCGCTCGAGAGGAAGGAGTTCGTGAGATTCGCATTCAAAAATCAGGATGTCTTGATTTTTGCGAGAATGGAATAGCATGCGTTGTGTATCCTGAAGGAACGTGGTATCGACTCCAACCTGAACTCGACGTTGGGTCAATTGTTGAACATCTCAAAAACGGGACCGTGGATACGGACTTTTTGATGAACTTCGATGACTGATCACAGTTTTACCGGTCGAGTAGCACCGCAAGCCTGACACTTGAGCAAGGTTGTTCGATCTTCCTTGATGAAGTGTGTATCAGGGGCACCGCATTGACTGCATTTGATGTATGTATTCACGTAGCCTACGATTGCTTTCTTGAGGCGCTTCGGTGGAATTCGCCCCTTGAATCGAGCACGAGGACCGTCACGTGATCCTGATGTACCTAACTCGTTCAAAATGTATTGATAGACGTGATTGTCGTCTCGATCCATCATTCCTACAACTTCAGTGAAGTTCCGCAAAATCGTGTTTGAACCCTCAATCATGATTTGTGGTTCCGGCAATCGCCAACGTTCACGTGATGAAATATCCTCGGGGATATTGTCGCGTGCTCGATTGAGCAGCGTCTCATAATCAAAGTCGCTCATGAAGATGCCTAACAACTCTTTCTCTTCAAGTCTTTGATGAAAAATATGCAAAGCCTTCATGGAGGTCAGTGTGTTCGCTAAACACGATAACATGGCACTGGGCATTGAAGAGTTGAAAACCATCGCTAAAAATCTGCGGAAAGACGGCCTAAATTCACAACAAATTGCAGATGAGCTGTCCCTCTCTCAGGACACGATACAATGGCTTCTTACCGACTCTACCTCAGAACGGCCTCCAGATGTTCGTGTTGGCTGGAGGACCATTGGCGTCCGACCTGCCAGAATCACAGCCATTGGCGACATTATGGCTGATGTCGTTCTCGAGGAAGTGGAAGAAATCGATACGATTGTTGGAATCTCAATCAATGGAATTGCGTTTGCTCACGAAGTTGCCCAAGCTCTGGATGTTGAGGTAGCAATTCATCGAAACGTCGACGGCGAACCAGGCGCAGGTGCTCTTTCGAACAAATACGGACAAGTTGGAGGTGGCAAGAAGGTTGCCATCATCGATGACGTTCTTTCGAGTGGTGTTACGATGAGCAACACGATTGCCGCCATGCGTGCAGCAGGTGGGGAAGTTGTGCTCGCACTCGTACTCGTCAACAAAACCGTCCGTAATGAAATCGATGATGTTCCTTTGCGTGGTTTGATTCGAGCCGTTCCAGTTTGAGGTGAACCAATGCATTGGTCCGATGTTGTTGCTCAACGTCTCTCTGAAAGAGGCTCAAAACACATCATCTCAACAGGAATTACGCCGAGCGGTGAGTTCCACATCGGTCATCTTCGCGAGATTCTCACCGGCGACATGATTTCCAAGGCAGCAAGAAAGGCAGGTTTGGATGCTGAATTTGTATTCATTGTTGACAGCGCAGATCCTCTGCGTAAAGTGTATGCTTTTTTGGATGATTCTTATTCGAAATACATCGGTCACCAACT
>DAPT01000038.1:2557-15138 GCA_002502215.1 Euryarchaeota archaeon UBA124 | reverse complement strand
GTGACTACGATTACGACATGGAAACTGGCGAAGAGACCAGCACTTGCACGACCGTCATGTCTGTTGCAATGGCAGATGCTGGAATGGATTCCAGCGTCATGTTCCATGATGCTGACAGTTCGGGGACGATTTCCGTTGGCGACATGATTCACATTGGTGAAACCGATGTTGAATGGGATGAGGTTCGTTTGTACTCCATCTCTGCAGATGCCTACAGCGATGAGAACCCAATGCACAACGCACCTGGATTCACTGGACTTGTTGGAATGCTTGCACTCCTCGGAGCTGCATTCATTCGACGAAACGAATGAAGCCGCAAAGGCTTGAAGCGGTCCACCCGTAGGGTGGGACATGAGCGAAGTACCAGAGGGTGTGAACCTTCCCGCATTTGCGAGGAAGCCTCCACGTCCAACCGTGACGTTGACGCTCACCCGTGATGGGCCAGATGGCGTTGAAGTCCTGCTAGGACGACGTGCTGAATCCATGCGAGCGTTTCCAGGTTACTGGGCATTTCCAGGAGGAGGTGTTTCCAGAACAGACCGTGAAGGGGAGGCGTTTGTTCAGAATACAACAAGCGGCTCAACTTCATCCGTTGTGGCTGTTGTTCGAGAGATGAGCGAAGAATTGGGCGTGGTCCCAAACGGTTCCTCAATCATTGTTGTTGATGCTGAACTACGCAAAACCATTCTTGAAGATAAGCTCGCTTTCATCAACGCTCTCAAACAAGAAACGCTCGTCACAAACACCTCTGAATTGAGGCACATCTCAAGCCGAACAACGCCTCCATTTGGACCCATGCAGTTCGAGAATACGTTCTACCATTTGCACATTGGAAATCAGGAGTTCAATCCTTCCACAGATATGCAAACCGAATTTACAGCCTTTGAATGGATGCGACCATCCGACATGCTCAGTCGATGGAAGATGCATGAGATTCGCGTAGCACCTCCCGTCGTCACGCTTTTGATGGAGGTTGAGCGGACCATGCGTCACTTCGATGGAAACATCGTTCGAGCGGCTGAGGATTTACAAAAGCGTCAACCGGGCCGGAGGTCAATCCTTTTCGCTCATGGTGTCGAAGTGGTCCCAGTCAAAACCGCTACACTTCCTCCTGCTGATCACACCAATGCCTATCTCGTCGGTGACCCAGAAGGCGAATTTGTGCTCGTTGACCCTGCTTGTAGGATGCGTGAAGGGATGGAGCAACTTGCCGAGGCAGTGGATCGGCATCGTGGAAATCTCATCGCCATCCTGTTCACGCACTCACATGGCGATCACATAGGCGACATGGATCTACTTCGCGAAGCCTTTGATGTCCCCGTGTGGGGGAGTGAATACACCTCGAAAACTGTGCATTGTGACAGAATTCTTGTCGATGGAGAAATACTTCAGCTTGGAAATCAAGAATGGACCGTTCTCATCACGCCCGGCCATCATCCTGGTCACATTTGCCTCCTCTCTGAAGCGGGCCTTGTTGCTGGAGACATGGTCGCAGGAATTGGAACCATCCTCATACCTCCGGGAACCGGCGACATGGACCTTTACATCGAACAACTTCAACGCTTGAGGGAAATGGAGCCCCATTTGATGTTCCCGAGCCACGGGCCGGTTATCTCCCTGCCTGAGAAGACGCTGGCTTACTACATCAAGCATCGGAAGGAGCGTCATCAACGCGTGCTTGATGCAGTCAATTCGGGCCTCACAACCGTTCCAGAGATCTCTGTGCAGGCTTACGCTAATACTCCTGATGCACATCCAGGTCTTGCTCAGGACCAGACACTTGCTCACCTTCTTTCGCACGAACGCTCAGGACGCGTGCAACAAACAGGTCAAGGATGGGTATCAGGGGAGAATTGAATGGCATATCGAGTTGTAATCACAAAGGCGGGGGGGCCAAAGGTTCTCGATATCCAAGAAATTCCTGTTCCCGAACCAGGAGAACATGAGGTTTGTATTGCCGTACACTTTGCTGGGATTAATTTTGCAGATACACTAATGCGACTTGGTTTCTATCAGCCAAGGCCGCCGTTCCCGTTCACGCCGGGTTACGAAGTAAGTGGCGTGGTTCACGCGATAGGCAAGCGTGTTGAAGGATTCGAAATCGGACAGAGAGTTGTTGGATTAATGCGTACAGGAGGCCAGGCGAGCCATGTTGTCGCAGAAGCTGCGAGAACACTGCCAATTCCTGATGAAATCTCACTTGAAGCAGCTGCTTCAATGCCTGTGACTTACATGACTGCACATCACATGCTTCACCATCTTGGGAATCTAAAACCAACCGATTCTGTGCTTATTCATGGAGGAGGTGGGGGTGTTGGAACAGCAGCGCTGCAACTTTGTCAATGGGCAGGTATTGCCAACGTTTGGTCAACAGCATCTGCAGGGAAAGCCGATATCATACGCTCCTATGATGCAGTTGCGATCGACCGACACAACGAAGATTTCGTTGAAATTATTCGCTCTCAAACCAACGGTCGAGGTGTTGATCACATTCTCGATCCAATCGGCGGAGGGCACCTCAAGCGAAGCCTATCCGTTCTTGCTCAAGGTGGGAAATTGTACACCTATGGCATGTCGTCTGCAGCCCCATCGTCGAAGCGATCGCTCTGGAAAGCTCTCAAAGCATTACGAAGTCGACCACGATTCGATCCAATGCTGATGATGTCGAGAAATCAGGGTGTGTTCGGCGTTCACATGGGTACATGGAGTGACGAAGAAGCGATGCAAGAGCAAATGCAAAACATCCTTCGAGGAATCAAAGAAGGTGCTTTAACACCAATCATTGACTCGGTTTATGATGCAAAAGATGTTGCAAGTGCTCACCAACACATCCATGATGGAAAGAACATTGGTAAAGTACTGTTGAAATTTGTGGATTAAGAGGGGTTGACATGAAGGACGCAATGACTGGCTTTGATGTTCGTGCTGTTTCGCTCGAACTCGATGCATGGTCGGGGGCCTATGTCAAGAAAGCCTACATGCCTCATTACGAGCAAATCGTTCTTCGAATCAACCCAAAAGAAGCCGAACAATTCGATTTGGTTATTGTTCGTGGTCAGCGGGTTTACACCTCAAAACGTGATCGTCCTATGCCGATGACACCTCCTTCGTTCGCAATGGTGTTGAGAAAACACTTGAAGAATGCTCGAATGACAAAAGTGGAGCAACTCGGATTCGATCGAGTCTTAATGTTTCGATTCGATACAAAAAACGGGCAGCGTTCACTAAGCGTCGAATTGTTTCGCAACGGAAACGTTATTCTGATGGATGAAAACGACGTCATCATCCAACCATTAACGCATGCAAGTTACTCAGGGAGGACCATCAAAAAAGGGGAAATCTATGTCCCCCCACCGGCAGCGATCGACCCGCATACGCTCACGCTTGATGCCCTCAAGCAGGCATTCGATGATTCAGATCGTGACCTTGTTTCGACACTTGGTGGAAGAATCAATCTCGGTGGAGTTTATGCAAATGCTGTTTGTGAACATACTGGACTCGAGCCCAACAGTTCGACCAAGGATGTTGATCCAACACTCGTTTTGAATTCCTTGTCTCACTTTTTGAATCAACTAAATGCAAGTCGAATCGGCCACCTTATTCTCAAACCAACACCGGATTATGACAAAAAAACACTTCAAGCGATTGCGACGATGGAAATCCTTGATGCAGCCTCAATTACGGCCGTTCGAGAAACTGCCAAAGAAGCCACTCCACTTCTACTTCCTGCGCATTCTGATGCGATTTCGTATCAATGTCCAAGTCTTTGTGGTGCAATTGATGCTTGGAAAGGACACCATGATGCCAATGCACTTGCTCGTCGAGAACAAGAAAAATTGGATGCTGCTGCACCTGGTCGTGGTCATTCCACAGAAGCAGAAAAATTGGAGCGGCGATTAAGACAGCAAGAACAAGCACTGGAAGGATTCGCCAAGAAAATCGAAAAACAACAAGCGATTGGACATGCTATTCAAGAACATTGGACACATGTAGAGACCATTCTGCAACAGGCGAGAGATGCTGTGCAAAAGCAAGGCTGGAAGCCTGTTTTGAAAGGCCTAAAGGAAAATCCGTGGGTCGATTCAGGAAACGCTGCAGATCGAACGATGATGGTGAGGCTTCCGAATGAAGAAGGTCAACCTGGACAGGTTTTCACGCTTCATCTCGATGCGTCCGTGCATCAAAATGCGCAACGTTACTTTGAAGCAGCACGCAAACAGAAAGACAAGACATCAGGTGCAACAACAGCACTTACAGATACCGAGGTCGCACTCAAGCGTGCACAAAAAAAGGAAGCGAAAAAGAAAGCCAGTGGCAGGTTACAGACCGTTCGACGATCAAAGCGTCTTTGGTTTGAACAACATCGATGGAGCATGATTTCTGGCGGGCATCTCTTGGTTGGTGGTCGTGATGCCAAAGGCAACGATTCCGTTGTCAAGAAACATCTTTCTGGAAGCGATATGTACCTCCATGCCGATATCCATGGAGCTCCCAGTTGCAGTCTACGTGCAGCGCAGGGCTTTGCGCTGGTGGAGGAACCTTTTGGCCAACTACCACCCGGTGTTCCGTCCTTCAAACTCGTCGACAAACTTGGTGATGAGCGGATAACCGATGATAAACTAGAGGAGGCTGCAATTCTCGCACTTTGCTGGAGCCGGGCATGGAACGGGGGAGGGGCACACGGAACAGTGTTTGCGGTAAAACCAGCCCAAGTATCAAAATCAGCCCAAACGGGTGAATATGTCGGCAGGGGCGCCTTCATCGTTCGAGGACAACGGCAATGGTTCAAAGATCTGAACGTTCAGATGGGAATTGGATTGGTTGCGATCAATGGAGTTCCACTGCTCATGGGTGGGACTGTTCTGTCAATTAAACAGCGATGTCAGCGTTATGCTATCATTGCACCTGGTCAGACAAAAAAGGAACAACTTGCCAATCAAATTTACAAGGCAACTGGACTGCGCACAGACGATGTTCTCTCAGTTCTACCGGGCGCCTCTGATGTTCTCGAGGACGTTGGTGTTTTTACTCCCTTCAAATCAAACGAAGAGGAATGAAAGACGATCAGCGAGTTACGTACATCGCAACAGCATTGCCACCACCGAGGCAGAGCGTAACGATTCCAGATTTTGCCTCAGTACGACGCATAGCACCGATCATCGTAATCAAACAACGTGAACCACTTGCACCGAGTGGGTGGCCAAGACTTACAGCGCCTCCGTGCAGATTGAAACGGTCGTGTGGAATCCCAATTTCCTGAGCCACAGCACAAGAGGCCGATGCAAATGCTTCGTTGTGCTCATACACATCCACGTCAAGGACATCAAGCTTGTTTCGTTTAAGCAGATTTCTGACAGCAGGAATTGGAGCACTCATCACTCGCTCTGGCTCGACACCGGCAGTGCAGTAATCTTCGATTGTAGCAATGATTTCCCAACCTTGTTGCTGTGCGTAAGATTCCGATGTCACAAGCACAGCGCTTGCACCATCGTTGAGTGTGCTCGCGTTGCCTGCAGTAACAATACCGTCCTTGTCGAAAACCGTCCTCAGTTTGGAAAGGCTTTCAGCAGTTGAATCTGAACGTACACCTTCATCTCGCTCGAGAACGAGGTTATCCCCTCTGCGCTGAGGTACTGAAACTGGGAAGGTTTCCCAATCGAACCAACCTTCTTGCCATGCTTTTGCAGCTTTACTATGACTTTGCGCAGCAAATTCATCTGCCTGAGAACGCGTGATTGAACACTCCTTCGCAATGACTTCACCCGTGTTTCCCATGTGCATATTGTTGTAAACATCCCAAAGACCGTCGTGGATCATGGAATCGATCAGTTTGGAATCGCCCATTTTCTGTCCGGACCGTTGGCCCATCAGAAGTTGAGGCGCATTGGACATGCTTTCCATTCCACCAGCAATGACAACATTGTGCTCGCCCAATCGAACACTCGACGCAGCCTGCATAACCGCTCGAAGTGATGATCCACAGACCATATTGACGGTAACGCAAGAGGTTGTTACTGGCAATCCAGCACCGAGTGCGACCTGCCGAGCAGGTGCTTGTCCAACACCGGCTTGCAGCACCTGCCCCATCAGAATTTCATCGACAATCCCCGTGGAAGGATCGAAACCAACACGATGACACAGTTCCTTTACTGCTGCAACGCCCAAATCTATGGATGTGAGAGGTGAAAGTGTGCCTAAAAATCGACCGATAGGTGTCCGTGCGACCCCGCAAATGACGGCCTTGTGATTTGACATGATGACTGCATTGGCAATGGCCTCTTGAACATACGCATGGTCTACTTTCATGGAAACAAAAGGGTTGATGAACTCAACCTCTTCGCAGCAGCATGGCCAAATTCAAGACTGGATTGAACACATCAAGGAATGTAGACGAAATGCGAAGCGTTGAGGTTGAGATTGACTTTACAAGCAATGCCCTCGCATCGATTCTTTATCGACAAGGTGAGACCGTTGTTCTTGCTTGCTGCACAAAGGAAGCTAGGCTACCGGGATGGTTTCCACGAGATTCAAACAAGGGATGGGTGCATGCAGAATATTCACTCCTACCGGGGTCCACAGATTCCCGGTTTCGAAGAGAGCGTCGTGGGGCAAAAGGGCGAACCCAAGAAATTGAACGACTGGTCGCTCGTTCGCTCCGTGCAGCCGTCGATTTGGAAGAACTCGGGCCAATTGCACTAAACGTTGATTGTGACATCCTCAATGCCGATGGAGGAACACGCTGCGCGTCAATTACTGCAGCGAATTTAGCATTACGCCTTGGCGTGCGGCGATTGATCGCTGCCGGCATTTGTCTTCCACAAAACATGCGTCCAACCGAGGAACAACGACGCTCAGGATGGAGCGCACCTGTTTTGTCCGAGGAGGACGAAAAGGCGCATGAAATGCGAGTAATGCCGCATGATGTTGCAGCAATTTCTGTCGGATTAATCGATGGTAAATCGTACCTCGATCTCGACTACAACCTCGATTCAAATGCGGATGTTGATATGAATGTCGTTAAAGTCAGCGACGGCTCATTTGTTGAAGTTCAAGGAACCGGAGAAGAAGCAACCTATCAGCGAGAAGAACTTGATGCACTTCTGGACATGGCCGATATCGGTTTCTCGTCTCTCTTTGAAATGCAAAAATCAATTCTTGATGGTCAAGAATAATCAACGAAGGCTTGAAATCTTGGGTGTCGTCGCAGAGACGCACGGGTTGGTAGCTTAGTTGGGAGAGCGCGGCACTGAAGATGCCGAGGTCGCCGGTTCAAGTCCGGCCTAACCCACCATGCAATTATCAATGGGTTCATTTGCTACATGCACGTAGGTGCTTTATGGGCGACGCTGCGATTGGGGATGAGATGCCCAAAGAGCAGCATGAAACTGAATCAAAGAGCGACCCTCTGCTCAAAGAACTCAACGAAATTCGGAGAAGGCGTACAGATGGCGATAGCCGGAGTATGTTTACGAAAAAAGAGAACCCTGTTTTGTTGATGGGTGTCGCTTATGGTATCCTGTACGGAGCGCTCATTCTTTCAATGTCCTCGGGGTTGCTTGGCCAATCCACAGCAATGGATCATACCGCATCGACGACGTTCCTTGATATTGGTGACGAATGTGTTGAAATCGATAACGAACCGTGGATTCTCATCTTCCCGAACGAAGACGCTGAACAATTCTCATTGAACGCATACAATCTGCCAGAAGGAATCGCTGTCCTGGAATACAACATCCATGAAAAAGATTCAACCGAAAACTCTCCTCCGACCCAGGTCGAACGTGAACTCGACGATGATGTAAACCGCGTTTATGCAAAAGCGGACTACAGCACATTAGCAGAAGGCGAATATGAAGTAATGCTTGAGGTAACGCTGTACAACAATTCTGAAGATGCAAGTGAGCAAGCGAATTCCACCGTTTCATTATCCAAGACACTTGAATTTGAACTTGAAATCGGAACCAAGGGTGGAATCCTTCCATTCATTGGGGGCGAGGAACATCGTGAGGTCCGGATAACTGAATCCGGTGCGAGATCATGCTGGTCAATTCAAGAATTGGGCAACTGGGGATACATCTTGCTGGTCGCTGAACTCGGTGGAGGACGGGAGACCGCAATGCTCGCAGGTGGAGCTGCGGGAATTCCTGCTTGGTGGATGGCATTTAACTCACTCTCGTTGTCGGTCTTTTCATTGTTGATTGCCTACCCACTCATGTACAAAGTCTACCACCAAGAGGCGGACGACATCCTCTCTCGAAACCACATCATTCGATTGGTCGATGATATCATCACACGATGTGAACGCCGACTCGGAATTGACGTCGATCATGATTTAGCCAAGGTGGAACCTCGTGAGTTGTCAATTGACATTATGGTGCCATACAAGAATACAGAAAATACGTTGACGGATAGCAAAAGCATTCGGGATGAAATTCTGAAAGAAGTTCTTGAAGAGTTTGCATTGTTCCGTGTCTTCAAGCCAGTCCAGCTTACAGTCCGTTCCATTGGCTCAGGCCAAGCGATTGACTTCGATTCAGGTGTCGGCGTTGGTGTTGGTGATCGTGATGATGAAGACCCTCCAGAGAACTACACATCCTTCTTTGAAGAGCTCCATTCTCTTTCAAGAATCGAAGACGAAGTCCGAGATTCGCTCGATCTCTACTTCGTTCGTGACAAAACACTTGAACTTCAGAATGCGGTCATCACGAGCGATGATCGGATCGTGTTCGTCTCAGTGATTTTCAAACCTACAACACGATTGGCTTTCTTCCGATTTAAGCGACAAGCTGCTGAAGTTGAAGACGAACTGCGAAACTACATCTCAGAGCGCAACCAAGACGTCCTTACTTCTCAGGAATTAATTGTAAAGGCACGTAACCAGATTTCAACACTCTCAGATCGTTCTGGGGCCGGGCGTGTTGAACGTAAAGGAAACAAGGATGAACGCATCGCTGCCGTTGCACGGCAAGATGGGTTTGGTGGACGTATGCTGCAAACGAAACTCCTTGGAGACATTCTCTCAACGGTGGAATACACTGCAAATGAAAAGCGTGAGATGATTAACAAATGGGGATTCTGGGGGCTGATTGTGTTTGTTTGGATTCCATTCATGGCTTCTGGAGTACTTGTTGGTGCTATGCTGGGTCTTCTCTCTCGAATGAAATTTATGCGTGTTCTCCTCGCAACAATGATTGGAGGTTTCATCGCATCAATCACCTGGGCATACACTGCTGAAGGCATCATCAAAATCATGCACCAATACAAACTTGAAGCAGTTATTCCAATCATGATTATCGTCTTTGTTTTGGGAGCCATCCTACACATTCGCTCAACAAAGATCCGTCGACAAACAGAATTGTTTGAAGACACACTTCTCGACAACTTTCACAACGACATCAAAGAGAAGTACGGTTCCTGAGGCCACACCATGGACACTGTGACAACCATCGAAGGTCGGCCTGACAACGTTGGAGAGATGGCGAAAATAGGCATACTTGTCGCCTCTGATAGGGCCTCCTCAAATGAATATCAGGACGAGGGGGGGCCAGCGATTCTCCAATTTTTGATCGAAGCGACATTGTCACCTTTGGAGGTCCATTACCGATGCATTCCGGACAAACAATCCTTGATTGAATCGACGATGATCGAGCTTGCAGACGTCGTTGGTTGTCACGTCGTTGTGACGACCGGCGGAACGGGGCCAGCAGATCGTGATGTTACTCCAGAGGCGACGGAAAACGTCGTTGAACGATTGATGCCGGGATTTGGCGAACAAATGCGGGCAATCTCACTCAAATACACACCAACTGCAATTCTATCAAGACAAACAGCAGGGATTCGAGGGTCATGTCTTGTTTTCAATCTGCCTGGCCGACCAAAATCAATCCGAGAAACCATCGACGAAATATGGAAAGCAGTTCCTTACTGCGTTGATTTAATCGGAGGGCCTTACCTTGATTGCAACGATGAGATATGCAATGCATTCCGTCCAAAAAACGCGAGACGTCGATAAGAGCATTCATTGACTTGATGCACCACGGGTAATCTGATTGAAGATGTCAAACATGCTAATTCAGAATGCAACAATGGTTCTACCACACACGACAGTTGTTGGCGATTTGCTCATGGAAAACGGCCAGATCACCAAGATTCAACCGGGTGGAGGAATCGCAGTAGAAAACGAAATCCATACCATTGATGCTACAGGCCTTCATCTTCTTCCTGGCATCATCGACCCACAAGTCCACTTTCGCGACCCAGGACAACCCGAAAAAGAGGATTTGTACACGGGCTCTTGTGCAGCAGCGAGTGGAGGCGTAACGTCGTTCCTTGACATGCCAAACAATGTGCCAAGCCAAACAACACTCCAATCGATGCACGAAAAAATTGCAACCGGTAACCAACGTTGTGTCACCAATTTTGGCTTCTTCATTGGGGCAACTGAATCAAATGTAGAGGAGCTGCAAAAAGCTGTTGGAGCCCCAGGTGCTCCTGTAGCCATTCCCGGCATTTGTGGGATTAAAATCTTCATGGGGTCGTCGACAGGGGACCTTCTCGTCAATGATTCAGATGCACTGCACGAGATCTTCACCAACACTGCAGGCCTCATTGCCGTGCATGCTGAAGACGAGACACGCATGATTGAGCGAAAGAAACTGATTGACGGTCGTACAGATATGGCCGCTCATGCCGAATGGCGGGATGATGAAACTGCACTTATTGCCACAAAGCGAGCCGTTGCCTATGCACAAGAAACCAATCACCGCCTTCATGTTCTCCACCTAACATCAGGAGTGGAAGCTGACTGGTTAAACGGACTCACCTCAATGTACGGAGAAGAAGGCAAAGCTCACATTACCACAGAAGTCTTACCTCAACATTTGACATACGATGAACGGGATGTTGATGAACTTGGGACGCGCTTGAAAATGAATCCTCCAATTCGCTATCAAAAGGACAAACAGACGTTGTGGAATCGGCTTCATGATGGTACAATCACGTGCATTGCAACCGATCACGCACCCCATACCATGGAAACCAAATCAAAAGGATTTCCGGGCGCTCCGAGTGGGATGCCTGGTGTTGAAACCTCACTGCCTGTCATGCTCACCCACGCCTCGAAAGGTGCCTGCACAATTGAACAGGTTGTCGAGTGGATGTGTTACAACGTTGCAGAATGCTATGGGATGATTGGCAAAGGTCGTCTCGAAGAAGGCTATGATGGTGATGTAACCCTTGTTGATATGACCACTGAACGGATGGTTGACGATGCAAATACATGGACAACGGTTGGTTGGAGCCCGTTTCATGGCAAGAAACTCGTAGGATGGCCAGCACTAACCGTCGTTGGAGGTGTTCCTGTCTTTGAAAGGACAAGTGAAACAGGGCCCAAAGGTTCAATCTTGGTGGGTGAAGGTGAAACGGGTTCGCCTTTGCTCATGACGCCTTGGAATTAATCGAGTTGCGGTAAAACGACAACCGTTCTTAAATACTCGATGGAGAATTTCCTCTTGAGAAACATGAGTAGTATGGAAGAACAACTAGGAAAAGGATACCAACAGATGATGATTGGTCTGATTATTTTCATTTCAGGTGCAATTTGGGGCGGCATGGTCGCAACGGATGGCATGGTCGCAGAAGATATCTATTGGCCAGCGGTGATGATGCTTTCAGGTGCAATGATTACCTTGCTTGGTACAACCTTTGGAACGGACCATGAAGACGATCGTAGCAGCGATCTTAATGAAGCGATTATGGAACTAACAGAGCGCATCAACCGACTCGTCGGTTCGTCAAACAAAGACGATCCGAATGACGAATCAGAGTGAGTAAATCGCCCCGTACTTCTCTTCGACGTATCGAAGGAAAGGTTCACTGGATGGCGGGGAACCCGTTGCTTCTTCGATAAGATCGGCTGGAAGCAATGCACTCCCACGCTTGTGAACCCGATTTCGCAACCAATCCAGCATTGATGACCAATCTCCCGAAGAAATTGAATCTTGGATTGAACCTAAATCTTTACTCATCGCTTCCAAGAGCTGGGCTGCGTAGAGATTCCCAAGCGTGTAAGTCGGAAAGTATCCAAATGCTGCCATGGACCAATGGATGTCCTGGAGGCATCCGAGATCATCCGATGGGACCGTCAATCCAAACCATTCAGAAATCATCGAATTCCACAACTCTGGCAACTGTTCAAGGGGATAGTCTTCATTGAAGATCTTCTTTTCGATTTCATATCGAAGGATGACGTGCAGATTGTAAGTCACTTCATCGGCCTCAACTCGGATAAAACCTGGTTCGACAGAATTTGCAATTCGATTTAGCGTATCCGAATCCCACGAAGGTGCATTAGGGAACGACTGCTTGAATTCATCCATAACGACGTCCCAGAATGCAGGCGTACGACCTATTTGATTTTCCCAAAGCCTCGATTGCGATTCATGAACACCAAGAGATACTGCATCGCCTCTGGGTGTAAATCGATGATTCTCGTCGAGTCCTTGCTCGTACAGAGCATGCCCTGTTTCATGCATAACAGCGTAAAGGCAGGAGAAGGGGTCAAGTTCATCATAGCGTGTCGT
>DAPT01000038.1:0-2166 GCA_002502215.1 Euryarchaeota archaeon UBA124 | reverse complement strand
GCAAAATCAAAACCCATCCTTTGGCTTACTTTGGTGCAAAAAGCCTCTTGATCAGCAACTGGGAAGGTCAAACCTTCAGGAAGACTTGGATCTGGGTTCGACTTTTTTGATTCCAGAATTTTCTTGAGCAATGGAACAAGGCGTTCTCTTAATCCTTCGAACAACGGATCATAGTCGTCGACGGTCATCCCCGATTCATATTCATCGAGAAGAGCATCGTAGGGTGTTTTTTCGTATCCATAAGCATCGATTTTCTTTCGCGTCAGATCAACGAGAGTGTGCAAATGAGGCAAGAATGCCGAAAAATCTGCATCCTTTCTCGCTTTTTGCCATTGCACCAATGCTTCACTACGTGCTTGTGCAAACGTTGAGACGAATTCTGCTGACAGTTTTGTCGCCTTATTGTACCGCTTTCGAAATTCACGAACGTTTGCCTGCTCACTTTCATCCAAATCATCCCTTGCCTCGAGTCGCTCAAGCAACAATCCCATTTCTGAGTCTGTGACTTTCTCATGCGATAATGCTGCAAGCCAAGCCATGATTTCTCCTCTTGATTTGGCCCCTTTTTCTGGCATAAGAGTTTCTTGATCCCACCCAAGATGTCCTTGAATGCTACCGATTCGATGAATATCCTGCACTCGATTGAGAAATGCCGCCTTGTCGCTCATGAAGATGCCTCATCATTGGTTCTTCATCAACACTCGTATCCAATTATTTGCTCAAATGCATCCACACATTCAATATGCATGAGTGTATGGGAAAACATGGTCCTTCCATTCCGTCGGAAAGACAAGGATGGAGGGAAAATCGTCAATGCCGAAGATGAAGACATCAACGCACTACTCGATGCGGATTCCCAAGAGAATCCTGTAGCAAGGACAAATCTACCGGAACCCTCGACCGATGAGGAACGTTTGCACGCTATCTCTGACATGGTTGTACAAACCTGCATGGACATTCGACGTGGGGAAAACGTCCTCATCGTATGCGATCCAACAACGTCAGAAATTGGACAATCGCTTCACATCGCAACACAAAAACGTACGGACCGGGTTCTTTTGATTGTCATGCCCAAATCGCGTCATCATGGAGAAGAGCCGCCTACTCCCGTCGCAGCACTCATGCGGCAACAACAGGTTGTTATCGCTGCCACAAAATATTCACTCACCCACACCAAAGCTGCTCGCCAGGCATTGAAGGACGGTGCCAGGATTGCAACAATGCCTGGGATGACGTTTGAGTTGTACACAGAAGGTGGAATGACAGCCGACTTCCAAGATGTCAAACGGCGTATATCGAACATTGCAAACGTTATCCGTCGTCGAAGAATCATCAACGTAAAATCAGAAACAGGTACGGATGTGACATTTGAGGTCAATTGGCGAGACTGGAAACTCGATGACAATGGCATCTGTAACCGCCCTCGTATGTTGACGAACCTTCCAGCAGGAAAAGTGTTTATTTTGCCAAAAGAGGGAACCATGAACGGAACGATTGTGATCGATGGTTCTTGGGATTCAACGCTCATTGACGAACCCGTTGAACTCATTGTTGAAGACGGGACTGTTATCGATGTTAAAGGAGGAAGTTTAGCAGCGACCATTCGCCAATCTTATGGAGAAGTCGCCAAGAAATTGAAAGCGAAAGATCGAGAAAGTGTTTGGACCATCGCTGAATTCGGATTTGGAATGAACCCAAGCGCTCGACTGGTTGGTAATGTTCTCGAAGATGAGAAGCGTATGGGTAGTTGCTATTTTTCTATCGGCGACAATTCTCGCCTTGGAGGAAGTTCACATGCAGGAATCCATGTATCGGGAGTACTCGCAGAACCCACAGTCTGGTTGGATGACACGTGCCTGACTGAATCGGGCGAGTTCATGGCAATCGATGACTAGCGATGTGCACTCATGTTCATATTTCCACATACAGGACAATAGCGCCAGTTCGGATCGAGTCCAATTCCACAGCCGCGACAATGAATCCCTGAACGAATGGTTGGTTGGATGTTCATGGTTGGTTGTTGCGGCGTCACTGGTTGCTGTTGAATTGGTTGTTGCCAACCCATTTGTGGAGCTGCTACACCCGGAGAATTCGGTTGCTGGCGCGTCTGCTGTGGTTGTATAGGTTGCTGTTGTTGAGATTGAATCGGTTTTCGCACAGGTGCAA
>DAPT01000041.1 GCA_002502215.1 Euryarchaeota archaeon UBA124 | reverse complement strand
GGTGTTTACCCGGTCCCATCCCGAACCCGGAAGTCAAGCCCTTCTGCGTCTGTCCCAATACTGTGGTACGAGAGTCCACGGAAACGGCAGTCACTGTGCCCCTCTTCTTTCCTCTTGGATATCCCCGATTCTTCTTTTCCTTCCACCTAAGATTTCTAAACTACGTATGGATACATCGTAACGAGGGTGAAGGATATGCCGATCGATACATTGGACATATTGGGTTCTGACCAGATTGGAATTCACCTCTCCTCCATTGGCAAGGTGTTGTTTCATCCCCGAGAACTACCAGAAGTAATAATCGAACAACTCGAGACGACCTTGCAACTGGAGATGGCGCCAATATCAATTGGTGGCTCAAACCTAATTGGTGCTTTACTCGCTGGTAATTCAAATGGAATTGCAGTTGCCGATATTGCGACTGAAAAAGACATCGATCAGTTAACCGCCTATGGCGATGTCGTCGTAATGGAAGGCGGGGTTAACACTGCAGGTAATCTTCTACTCGCAAATGAGCAAGGCTGTGTCGCTTCCCCGAGTATTCCTCATGAAGGATTGGAAATTTTAGCCGATGTTCTCGGCGTGGATATAATCGCCACCACAATCGGTGGACAAGATGTGGTAGGCAGTCTTGGCGTTGTTAACGATCAGGGCGTGCTGTTGCACCCCGATGTTGCGAGTGATGAGGTTCTCCTCATCGAGGAAATACTCGGAGTTCCACCAATGGTAGGTACAGTCTCCTTTGGATCTCCGTACGTGGGAGCTGGTATTTGTGCTTCGAATGAGGGTGCTGTTGCAGGATCGAATACGACCGGTCCTGAGCTTAATCGAATAGAAGATGCACTTGGCATCATCTAATAGTCGAACACCAATGTTCAAGAGCCTCTCTTTCAGAAACTCCATCATGGGAGAAATGCTCTATCAAGGAAAGGTTAAGCAAGTATGGTCTACTGACGACCCGGATGTTTTGGAATTCCGATTTACCAATCAGATTTCAGTTTTCGATCAGATTATTCCGTCTCTGATTCCCCGTAAAGGTGAATCACTGAATAGGACAACAGCACACTGGTTCAAACTGGTTGAAGATGAGGGTGTGTGCGGTACACATCTTGTTGAAGTCAACTCCGCAGAACGTTGTCTTGTTCGAAAGGTTGAGGTCATCAAAGAACCCGGTGCAATTCCACGCGACATGGAGTGGGTCTTTGTTCCACTGGAATTCATTTGCCGTCACTACCTGTCAGGCTCTGCCTGGCGTCGATTCCAACGTGGTGAATTGACACCGGAGCAACTCGGCGTTTCTGCTGATTGTGAATACGGTGCCAAACTCGAGAAGCCATTTGTGGAAGTCACGACAAAATTTGAAGCATACGATCGAAATATCGACCGCAAAGAAGCCCTTGAAATCTCGAACATCACCGACGAAGAGTATGATTCAATCGTAACTGCGGTTTTAAAAATCGATGAAATCATTGAGAGAGAAGCTGCAAAGAACGGCCTCATTCACGTCGACGGAAAGAAAGAATTTGCTCTAGGACCTGGACGGAAAGTCGTTCTCGTTGATACCTTCGGAACACTCGATGAAGATCGCTGGTGGGACGCTGAAGCATATGCTGATGGTGAGTGCATTGAATTGTCAAAAGAATTTGTTCGAACTCATTACATCAACACTGGACATCAAGCGAACTTGAAAGCTGCACGTGATGCAGGTACAGATGACCCCCCGATTCCAGCACTTCCTCAATCGGTGATTGATGAAACCGCAGCGCTTTATGCATCGATGTACGAACGTCTTACATCGGAGACGTTCTGACTCTATGCATGCATTCTATGAATAAGCCCAGCATTCCTACGTTCTGCTGCAAGGAGCAAGGCATTTACATGACGAATTGCATCGCGGACACCACCATCAATTGGTTCATCTTTGGCGACAGTCCATCCTCCTCCAAGAAGTGTTGAACGCAATGTTTTGACTTCTTCCGAGGTGAGGAAACCCATAACACACAACCCTGCTCTCCCCTGAAGATAACGCTCGTCGCCGACTTCGGAAGCGCTGCATCGAATCAGTAAATAATCGAGATGCGTTACAAGATCCTCGAACAAATCATTGGTTTGGGAAGAGGCGTTTCGCACGTTGTCTCGAACATATTGTATCGTCGAGCCAGTAGGGTGTGGAAATCGTCCAAAGCGTTCCCTGTTACGGTCCTCGCCGAGCATAATCGGCAAACCATCATCGTTGAGCATACGGGTTAGTGTGAAAAGAATGGTTGGATCGTCCCACGTAATCGTATCTCTTGATCCCCAATTATCGACCCCTTGGGTTCGAAAACGGTCCTGTATCTTTGAATGCTCGCACATAGATTTCCAAGCATTGTTGGTTTGTTCTCGATTCGCCATCAAGGCACCAAACACGCTTGACAACAGATTTGAATGACAACCATCCAGAGTGTAAAACGCAGTAGTGTTTTCGTGACGACCCTTCATTGTTCATCGCAGAACATCTCATCTATTGATGTATGTGAAGTCTAATCAAAGAATTTTGACATGCGTTCCTCAATGCTCGATTGTTGTTGGGTTTCGTCTTCGGGACTCAGCTCTTTTCGGATTGAATCCAACCGACCTGAAGGGGTTAAATCCTCACGCGCAGGAATTTCTTCGATCATGGATGGAGGTGTTGCTTCCTCAACATCATCGCTTTCAATACTGATACTTATGTCGTCTTCAACAATTTCTTCCCTTGCAGCAGGCTGTTTTTCCTTTGGTGTCTTTGGTTTAGGCTGCTTGCGAACCATTTCTCGAAGCGCTGCATTCGCCTGTCGCTGTACAATGAAGAGATAAACGCCGACAAGAACAATGGACACAGCTGCACCCCAGAGGATGTTCGATGAACTCAAAGCCGAAGGTTCTTCAAGTTCGAATATAACTGTCGCAGAGTCATCGCTTGGATCATCATCAACATCGAACGGGGTGTTGCATCGGATTTCAGCATCCAATTGCTCCTTATCATCAAGTCCGATTGCATCGATGCGTTTGTTGGCATCAAAGGTTGTACCTGTGAATTCTACTTTCACTTCTGCCTTGAAAGCACTGTCTCGACTCTCGACCAAAAGAACACACACAGCGTCTTCGAGGACGACATAATTGGTGCGTAACAATGCAACATTGATTGTTCCTTTTGCAGAAATACTGCTGATTCCTACATTCCAACCTGATTCGCGTGATGTGAATTCTCGATCGATTGTCGAAATCACATTTCCAAACTCGTCAAACGCTGACACGACAAGTGTGAAGCTTCCTGGTGCCGGATCCCAGTCCATGACACTCAAGTTTGTGTATGTTGATTCGTTCTCTAAGATGTTAAATGTCGTAACACCAAGCGGAATGCTCTCACCTCGGTTTGTTGCAACCACGAACGAAATCTTGGTGCTCGTAGCGGGATCACCGACGACCTCACAAGTGACGATCTCTCCAGAATATGGCGCTTTGCCCAAATCAGTAAATGCTTGGTTAACAAACGAACATAGGACTGAAGTTTGGGGAATCTCTTTGCCGATAAGGGCAAGTTGAATTTTGTCATCTCCACTGCTCAAATTGACGTATTCCAAGCCATTTGGTATCGAGAAGGTGTGTGTCGTATCGGATGTGACTCCTTGTTCGTTACTGACTGCTTGACCTCCGTCGTTGTGGAACTCAATCGAAAGTTGTGTACCACTACGTGCCCACAGGACAGGGCTTTCCGCAAATGCGATGGTTGACGAATGCACTGTAAAATCAACTTGTTCCGAACCGAGCGTTGAGTGTGTCACTTCAACGGAAATTGTGAATGGGTTCTTGTCCCAATCTGTTGGAGGGATGAGGTCGATTGGAAGTCCGTGAATCTCTCCTGGGACAATTGCGATTGGTGAATCAATTGATGCTGTCCAGCCTACTGGTAAATTTAGGACTTCGAATTCCATCTCGGGTAAATCATTACCAGTGTTCTCGACCCAAGCGAGCGGATAACCACCAGCGGAGGAAATGTACCAGTCGTTGGTAGCCTGGATGTTATAATTTGAGGATCCAATCACGCGCACGGGTACTTGGAATACTTCCATTCCTTTTCCAACAGCATCCGAAACACGAATCTGCAAAATATTCACATCGCCTTCTCTGGCGTTCGGAGGTGCTTCAACGTACACGTCAACTACTTTTTTCTGACCAGGCTCCATCAGCGTCCCATCAGGTAAGGTAATGTTCCAGCCTTGACCATATTTTGTCATGAACGGTGTGGAGGGTGTGTTTCCTTTTTGTTCAAGTTCAACTTGGATTGTATCTCCACCTGGCATGACTTCGAGGTCGCTGTTTGCCAGATTAAGTCTCCATTCCGAATGTTCGAGAACTGTCAGATTGATCTCGAACTGCTTCAGGATATAGCCCGATGAGATAACCTGGTAGGATACGGTAGCTGTTGCGTCTTTCCATGCATTTGGTATTGTTTGATTAACCGACAAGGTTGAGGATGAATTTACATCGAGCATTGGTGAATTAATTTGGTTGTGTGGTTGCCAAACCACCGTGTCATTGGTGGCGGTAGTGACCGAAATTGTCGGAATTAGTTGAACATCATCCAGGAAGTTCCCAGTGTTTGTAATGTTAAATTCAAGGAGGTGGTCGACGTTGGGTTGAACGGATTGTTGTTCACCATCGACAACAACAATGTTCCATTCATGCCGTTGTTCTGCTTCGATGAGTAGCGTCGTTGTTGCGTAAACGGATTTGTTGATGATTGATGCCCATTCAAACTCGAGGTAAAACGGTTCAGCGGCTGGAAGCGTTTCACTCAATACGATGTCCAATGGCATGATGGTTGTTGCTAACGGACCAAGCTCACGAACCGGGTTGTAGTACGTGAATTGAACATCGTCACTCGATACAGTTTCGGTCGAAAGAACCCTTGCTTCGAATTCATACGTATCCTGACCATTTCCAGGATTCTCAAGCTGAATAAGGAGTTGATGATTTATGCTGACGTTAAATCCTGACGGTTCGAATGTAGATTGTGGATCTATAACGCTCAATGCAGACCGGTGTATCTGGAGAACATGCAGACTCAATTCGAAACGATGTTGAACCAGTGGCGTTTGCTCATCTGCTTCAAATGACAATCGCTGGGGCTGAGCATTCGGCGGAATATACACTTCCAATCCGACAACATGGTAGGAATTGCTCTGCCCGGTCGCTGTAAGAATCCCATTTTCCAACGTCGCTCCGTTCGATGCATTCCATTGCCAATTTGGAAGTGCAATGTTTGCTTGATTCAAATCCCAACTTAATGTGCCCGACTGAGGCATAACCATTCTGAATTCAAATTGATGTGTTGTCGCAGGTACTGTACGAATGTGTGTTGGTGAGGTATGGGAACCTACAGCCGTAAAGTTTGCATCGAGTGAACGACAGAGCGTATCTTCACCACTTCCAATGCATGTGGTTAAGGTTGAAGTTGTCATACTCCCGTGGGAAACTGAGCTCGGTACATCGATGAGAATCTTCATTTCTTTCTTTTCACCGGGCTGCAGTGTAATTGAGTATACGTTGCTTGAACCATCGAACAAAACTGGAGTTCCACCCCAAGAAGGGCTGGTCCAATCAATGGATGTTGTTGTTTCAACAGCGTTCCCGAGGTTTTCGATTAAAACATAAGTCTCCGCAGTGTAGCCAGGTATTCCGAACCCTTCGGAGGATGCAAGTCCGGTTGGGCCTACCAGTGACAAACCGCGGGTACGTAGTGCTTCTATTGGAATCCAAGATGTCGTTTGAACACTTGAATCGGTTGTTAGCGTTGCTGTTACTTCAATGTAGCCATCTTCATCACCAAGGGCATCTGCAGGAAGTGTTGCGGTGAATGGCAAGATTACAGGTGTTGATGGGATTAGCTCTACGGCCACCAAATTGGTTCCTTGTCTGGGCTCGACTATCCACTCATCAGGGAGGTTGGTGGTATCGTAAGCAATGTCCCAATCAGCGGTCCGTGAACCGGTTGCTGTGATTGTGACTTCGACATCCTCTGATGAACCGGGTTCGATTCTCGTCACTGTCTCAGGTCCCTGGATGAGAACAGCATAGGGTTCGACGACTGTCAATGTCGTTTGTTCGACATTGTTGTCTTCCCTTGCCTCAGTAAGGTTTTGATTTACATCCAGAACCAACTCGAATGTGTGGGTACCGAGTGAGGCAGTCACGTCGACACTGAATGTTGCAGGACCACCCTCGCCACTCGGTGGGAGAGGTTTGAGATCATCAAATCGAATTCTTGTCAATTCTTGCCCGTTCATGTAGAGTGCACAGTCAATGCTGTCATCGTTTTCCCAAGTTCCGATGTTTGCAAATTGCCCGGTCACTGTGAGTGTCTGTCCAGGATCAGGAGAGACGGGGTTGAATGCAATCCCGTTTCCATCGGGCAATGGCGCGAGGTCAAGTAGACGTTGTGATACCAATGTATCGCCGTACAGTATGTCAAGGAATCCGTCTCCGTCCAGGTCTGCAAAGGCAGGTGCCGACCATACGCGATGGGGCATTGATAGGGGCTCATCCCAGCCTTCGGAGACTTCATTTTCAAACCCAGTGTCGCCTTCAAATGCAAAGATTCGTCGGCCAAATGCTACAACAATTTCGGGATCTCCTTCTCCATCAATGTCCATCCAAGCTGGCGGAGAAACCGCAATTTCATCGTTATCGTTTCCTGAACCTCCTCGATTCATGATTTTGGTCCATTCTTCCGTTGGAGGGTCGTTGGTCAAATCATGACAACCAACCATTCCTTCTCGGTCAAAGGTTACTGATGATGCAGAATACCACGTCACCCAGCAAAGCCGGTCATGGATGGAATCATTGTTGAGGTCGATTGGAAGAGGTGCTGCATCTGCATAGCCATTCCGAGCGCGAAATGAGAATATTTCCTCCGTTGAAGTTAGTTCCATACCGACAAAACGGGCCCCAAGACCGACCGTACGGCCGTTTGCATCGGTCGGAATCGTCAGAATCATTTCTGGCGCAGCGTCGCTATCAAGTTGTGCGACAACCGGACTTGGCAAACGCAATCGAGGAGCGTCCGAATCTGTATCGGTGCCAGATAACGGCACCAGACCCAAATCATTTGATCCAGTAAGTCCATCGATTCGCCAAACCCACATATTCCCAGAATTTTCATCGATTGTGGTCGCTAGGACGACAGAGTTTTGACCGTCCAACTGAGCCCAGGCTGGGTCGCTCGGGTGTGTTCCACGTTCAAGCGTAACGTCCCAGTTTTCAGTCGGCGTATTTGAACCAAGGGGGAGACTCAGAATGTGCGGGTCATCTGTCGTCGTATCAACGACTGTGAGAACCAATTCTGGTTGCCCGTCGAGTTCCAAGTCCGCAAGTAATGGCTGTGTGACAGAGAGATGATTGCTTTGTCGTGTCTGGAAGTGAGGACTCGTGATGCCTATACGATAATCTGTGCTGGTCCATGACCACAAGAGTTCGTTCGAGTGCCCGCTACTTTGCCATCCTGATTCATCGCAGGTTAGTTCAGGCGACCATACATCGACTTGAAGGGAGCTTTCAGTATCGTAGACGACGACAACTTCGATTGTACCGTCGAGATTTACATCCACGAGAACAGGCGTTGAACGTGCTGCCCGAGTCTCGCCCAAATCCACTTGCCATGCAACATCTGCATCATCACCTGCGATAAGCGATAATTTCGTCGAAGACGTCGAGGTACTCTCATGCATGATCACCGCAAAAAGGTTCGAAGGAGTGCATCGCTCGAATGCCCCTGGGCTTACTGTTAGACTTCCTGAAAAGTTGCCGATAATGGAACCGTATGCATCCGAACCAATGTTGTCGTCAAGAGCAACCCAATTGATGACAGGATCATTGATGCTAATCATTGTCCCAGAAGTAGAATCGTGCAAAGGCATGGTTCCATTGCGAGTGGCGCTCCCCCCATATTGCCCCCAAGGTTGTTCCAGATCGTCCCACACTTGAGCCGATGAAGGCTGGGCCACTTTATCTTCCGTTAGATTGGAGAATTGGATGTGAGTAAATGAAACCATAAGCATCAACAAAACAATGCTGAAAGCAGGGAGGCGTGGCCCTGCTTCAGAATGGCTTGCGCTACTCATTGTTTACATTCTGACATGAGGGGTTGTTATTGTTTTGCTCTTTCAGCATCGCAACCCCTTTCTTTTTTAGCAAAATACAGACTTTCAACACTGTATTTTCAGTTACGCAGTCACTTGAATTAATGCGTGGGCTTCATATAGGGGTCGACAGTGGGCGAAATGACTTCGGTCGTCTTCTCTCCCGAGGCGAAAGCCGGTGAAGGACGGATAGGTTCTGCCTCTTCGCCTTCGTCACTCGATGAGAGAAGCCCGGGAGAGGAAAACGATGTACAAAATTGTCACAAAAGAGGATACCATCCGCATCCCCGCAGAGTACATGAAGAAAGGCCAGTCTCTTGACCAACACATTGACCGTTTGGCGATGACTGCATTCGAAGGCCGTTTTGACGAGCAAAATAGATTTATTTTGGTCACCAGTAATCACACGCCGCTTGGCCGTGGAAGAATTATCCACGGTGACGGTGCCATCTATCAGCGTGTTCGTTTTGATGCGCTACTCTTTTGCATGGATGACTATGAAGTGGTCGAAGGGGCAATTTCCGAAGTCAATGAATTCGGAGCATTCGTTCGAATCGGTCCAATGGAAGCTCTCCTCCACAAATCTCAGATTCTTGACGATCAAGTCGAAGTCAATGTAGGTGCAGGAACAATTTCGGGACGAAACGATGACAAGCGTCTCGGAATCGGAACCGCAGTCCGTGCCCGAATTGTATCCCTTTCACCAGACACAAGCGATCCTCGACGGTCGAAGATTGGTCTAACATGCAAGCAACCGGGTCTTGGCTCTCTTGAATGGCTCAGTGAAGCAGGTGAGTGATTATGGCGAAGAATCCATTTGCATGCGGTGAATGTGGCCTTATCCTTCCGGATGGTGTCGACCAATGTCCTCGACATCCTTCAGCGCAGACCACAACAGACTGGCAAGGTTACGTCATCATCATCCATCCATCTCGCTCCGAAATGGCAGGGCGATTGAAAATAGAACAACCCGGACGTTACGCATTGAAGGTGAATATCCGATAAGGAGGATGAAAACATGGAAATTGTAAGTCGAACAGAAAACAAACTTCTCAACCGCGTTGAAATCGATTTCAAGTGGAATCACAAGAGTTCCAAGACCCCCTCGAAGAAAGAGGTCATGGACCTTGTCAAGACACTTGAACCAGGTTCGAACCCTGACTTCATCGTCGTTAAAAACTGCAAAACCCGTTACGGACAGGCCCTTACAACCGGCCAAGCTTTGATTTACGAAACTGCAGCGGCAATGAAGGTCGAACCTGACTATATTCACGAACGCCACAAGGGCTTCCGCAGTGGAAATGCCTCAGAAGAAGCATCTGAAGAGACAACCGAAGCAGCGGCAGAGGAACCAAAGGAAGGTGATGAGTGATGGGTGAACCAAATCCAAAAGCAAAGTGGTCGAAATATGCCATATCAGACGATGGCACTCTTGAGCGTAAAGCAGAGCATTGTCCAAACTGTGGACCCGGTGTTTTCCTTGCCGTCCACGCCGATCGCAAAACCTGCGGTCGTTGTGGCTACTCAGTCAAACTCGAGTGAGCGAGCAAACCATCGTTTGTGAGCAGCCAAAGTTGTTCATCTTTCACGAGATGTTGGACCACTACCTCATCTTGATTTTTCACGGTCACACCTGATTCACTCAGTACGATTTCCTCCCGCCAACCAGACAAAACCCAAGTAGAGTCGTTCATAAAGAGAGCATGTTGAATGGGTCCTTTCGTTGCAATATCTGCTATACGTGAACCTAACTTGTATTGATAACAGCGACCATCACTCAGTAACAGTACTCGTTGAGTTTCGGTTCCGTAAACACTTGAGAGAGCACCTTCGAGATCAAAATGAGCACTGCCTATCTCTGAGCCATTTGATTTTGAGAGACGAAGGCAGCCACCCGCCCTCGACCAAACCTCAATCGTTGAATGCGTCTCATGGAGCGTGACTGTTTCTTGACTCATCGGTAAATGCGATAGTTTCGGCCATTCAGGAGGTGGCGATCTCCAGCGCTCAACTCCATTTACATCAAAACCATATATTCCTCGATTCCATAGAACAAAACAGAATCCATCGTCCATCGCTGTCAAAGCAAGAGGCTCTGCGTCCAAAACGTGCGCCCAAACAGCACCTTCTGGAAGAATTGCTTGCTCAAGATTTCTTGCAGTTCGCAAATCACCTCGTTCAACTCCTTCTCGGAATGCTTGGTCAAGCGGTAAACATGCCATTCTGGCTAAGAGAAGTTCTCGATCAATCCATGTAGCAATAAGGACATTGTCAACAATGATCGCTTGTTGAATGGACATAGGGAAAGGGCGCGCATGAGGTTCCAAAAGTTCCCATTCCTCATTCAGTCGACAAAGTTCACCATCGACCCCGATTGCAACAGCATACACATCTTTGACATTGGGCGTTTCAAGTATTCTCATGGCTCGAAATGGGAGCTGAACTCGAGACTCGCCTTCCACCATGTTGAGACGAGGTGTTGGTTCCTTGTCAATACTCGCTTTCAAGAAGTGGTTGTGCTTGGGTGTAACCATGGCTGAAGTCATTCTCATCGCAGTAAACAGTGATGACATTGCTTCAACGAACCAAGCAAAGTATCTACTTCAATCGAGCTCTTGGGAGGAACAACCCGGTGTTGAATCCTATCCTTGTTACTCATTCGAAAACGTGAGGATGTGGTTTCTACCTGAGCGCATATTGTGGGAGGACCATCTTGACCAACGTTGGCTTCATGCTACCGGTGAAACGGTGACCGAGGTTATCTTCCCATCGCGACATGCTGCAGTAAGTGGCAAACCATGCCTGACACTCCACCCAATCGGTGTACCACACCACCCACTTGGTGAAAAACCACCTTTTGGTGGCCGGGCTG
>DAPT01000121.1 GCA_002502215.1 Euryarchaeota archaeon UBA124 | reverse complement strand
GAATCGGTTTTCGCACAGGTGCAATGGGTCGAGGTAATGAGGACATTTTTTGGGCAGCCTCTGAGGATACAAATTCTGACAGAGAAACCTCCCCGTCTCCATCCGTATCTGCTGCTTCGTGCAGTTCTTCGGCTTCTTGTAAGGATACCTTCGCTGCAACAGCCAATTCCTCCACTGAGAGACTACCTGAATCATCGACATCTGCAGCGATAAATCGTTCCGCATCGCTTACCCACTCCTCCTCGGGAGCATCTTCCACATGGAGAATGGGGTCTGAGGGAACCTCTTCCACAACCTCCGGAACCGGTACTTCCACTTCCTCATGTGATTCTGGAATTGCTTCATGGACGGACTCAATCGATTCGGGTGCGGATTGCTCTTCTGGGACCAGTTGAGAACCAAAGGCTCCAGCAAAAGCATCTTGTGCAGCATAATCTACTTCGATTTCATTTTTGAAGCCGGTTTCCTGAACAATTTCCTCCTCTTGGTTGGGGAGTGGGACCGAGGCTAAGCTCGGTAATGGCACGGATTCGGATGGAATTGAAACGGATTCGGTTGGCAATGGAACGGATTCAGTTTTGGGCTCAGGCAGAGGGACTTCTTCAACAGGTTCTGGCTCAGGTGCAGGAGGGGTTGGTTTTGATTCCATTCTCTCAATGACTGCACCTATTTCTATCTCAGCAGGTTGTGCTTGCTCGCTTGCAAAAAGTGGCATTGGCAAGGCATGTCCTGCAACGTCGAGAGAGTTCTTTAGTTCCTCAGCCATTGTTTTCATTTTTTCCACATTGCCTGATGGCTTGGACATTAAATCATCAATCGATTGTAGGTACCGTTCTACCTCAGTGTTGCCTCCGGTTGCATGAGCAATCGCAAGTATTTTCAGGAATTGCATGGGGTCGAACAAGGGTGACAAGGCTTCGATTACATCGGGCGTTGCCAGTGGATGAGCGGTGTTTTCAGCGCCTGTTGAATCGGGTTGACCTGCAAATTGCAGCAGTGGATCCGGAAGCGCCATGAGGTTTAGATGTCCAAAAATCAAGAAGTATATCTCTCCTCCTTCACACTGCAATCGTTCGCTGGCAGCTTCAAAATCAAATTCGCCCGGCCTCAGAACAATGTCAGCGAGATGTTCAAGCGCCTTAGAAAGCGCTTGTTTCGGTTCCATTGACATCATTTGTTGAAGAACGTCAGAGGAGGCAATGACGCCGAAATATGCCGCAGCGTCATCGACCTCAATCCCCTCGGGAAGAGTTGCTCCTTCAGGTACTCCATCCGACAAACTTCTCCCTCCTATCTTCGCCAATTGCGTGTTATTTTTGAGGTTGCTGCTTTTCTCCTCTATTGTTGGTTCCGAGCCATGTCGTAAATCGCTCGGGATTGTTGTGCAGACCAACCCGTTCCTTGCAATTGCATCAGGAGCGTACGTTCTTGTTGTCCTTCTTTCATTTCACCGATAACCCAAGATACTGCTGCATCTCGATCTTCACTCTGCCAATCTTCAAAGAGGGACATATCGACTTCGATTCTCGCCCGTCGGACTTTCTTTTGCGGCGTATTGTCTTCACTTTCCTCAGAACCGCCTTTCTGATTCGCAGGTGATTTCTTGGCGACAGGAGCAGATGATGTCGGCTTTACCCTACCAGGTGGGCCGCGGCCAGGGGGTCCAGAAGGAGAGCCTGTAGAACCACTAGGAGGACCACGCTTAGGACCAGACGGACTTGATGAACCAGGAGGACCACGCTTGGGGCCAGACGGTCCACGGGAAGGTCCTGAACCACCTGGAGGTCCGCGAGAAGGCGTCGCTGAGGTTTGGGATACAGAGCGGCTTGGCATCGGTTTGCTTTGGAATGAAGAGAAAAAGTCATCTTCGTCTTCATCAAAGAAATCCTCATCATCATCATCGTCATAGTCATAGCCGCGATTTCGCAGTCGGCCAATGAGAATCGCAAGCAAGAGAAGCGCAACGACTCCTCCTGCGAGTACACCACCGAAGACGGGCACTGTCATACCGAGAATCAGTGTGCCATCGTCATCAGTCTCTGATGTCGGTAGAGGACATCCATCATCGAATCCGTCTGGTCCTTTTGGTTGTTCAGGGCAGTTATCGAGCAAGTCATTGACGCCGTCCTGATCGGTATCTCGCTCACTCTTAGAGCATCCTTCGTCGTCAACATTTGTTGTTGGCGATTCTGGGCATTTGTCGGGCGTTGAAGCACCGATTACAAATTCCCCTGGCATCGAAGAATCTCTCGAATCATTCCAAGCTTCAACACCCCAATTGTCTCCGTAGCCATCGCCGTCAGAGTCATTCCACTGCGTCGCATCTCCGGGGAATTTGTCGCGACCCCAATTGTCTGCCCAACCATCACCGTCGTCCTCACAACCAATCTCGAGTGCGTCAAGGTACGAGGTTCCAAACTCCGCCGGGCAGAAGTCTGCATTGTTTCCAACAGGGTTGTCGCCAAAACCATCGCCGTCTTGGTCGAACCACTGAGTGCCATCGAGAGGGAAGGCATCTCCTGCTTCATTGATTCGAAGACCTGTTGCATCATCAATATCAAACGTGTATTCTCCAAGGTATCCGTCCCCATCGAGGTCTTGGTCGAGTGCGTCCTCATCAAAACAGCCGTCCGAATCGACTGGGTATCCTACCTCTGTATCTGGACACTCGTCGATGGCGTCGTTTACGCCATCACCGTCTGTATCACGTTGATTCTCATCGCAGCCATCAGCGTCAACATCAAGCGTAGAATTTGGACAAATGTCATCGATGTCGAAGACACCATCCCCATCGCTGTCTTGAACGAGTTGATCATCACTGCAGCCGCTTGAATCGGCATCATCATCTTCGTCTGTATCAGGGCAAATGTCGTTTGCATTCGAAACACCATCTTCATCATCATCGAGTTGGGAATCGGCGCAGCCATTCGCATCCACAGTTTCAAACACCGATGTTTCAGGACAAGAATCAACGTCGTCATAGACGCCATCACCGTCGGAATCATCTGTATTGACCAGTGGACAGCCTACGCCATCTGTACCGTCCTCAACACCGAATTGGAATGGACATTCATCGGCGTTGTTTCCAGAAGCATTGTCGCCAAACCCGTCGCCATCATTGTCGAGGAACTGCGTCGGATCGAGTGGGAAATCGTCGTCCGTGTTGGCCCAACCATCTCCGTCGCTGTCCGGACAACCCGGCAAAGGATTGGTCGAAGTCCCGTACACATTTGGACACCCATCGAGCACCAAACCGAGTGCATTGGACCCGTCGTAGGAGGAAGTCCAGCGGTCAGGATAACCATCGCTGTCGTTGTCATCCGCTGCAGCGATGTTGTAAGGGAAGAAATCTGGATTTGTGGCGCCGATTGTTCCATTATCGCCGTACCCATCACCGTCCGTATCGGCCCATTGAGTTGGGTCATCAGGCCACATATCTGCGCCTTGTTCAACGCCCCAGCTGATTCCACCAACGTTGGAGGGGTCGCTTGCACCGTCTCCATCGGAATCAAGACATCCATTGCGATCACGGTACGAGGTTCCGTAGTCCCACGGACAGAAATCGCCGGTTAACGTGTCCGTTTCATTGTCTCCAAATCCATCATCGTCAAAATCCTTGTATTGGCGAGGATTGTAAGGGAATTTATCGCCTGGACTGGTTTCTGTCGCACCGGACAAACCGAACATTGCATCACAACAATCGACGCCATAATTATCACCAACTCCATCTCCGTCGCTGTCTTTCGATTGCTTCCAGTTTTGTTGGAATCTGTCTCCGTGAATCCAAGTCCCGTCGTTGTTTGACCACCCGTCTTCGTCGAAGTCCGGACAGCCATAACGGTCGAAAATCGATCGGCCTGTGTTGGTATCGCATGCATCAATATCGTCTGCAAAACCGTCCTGTTCGTAGTCATCACAGCCTTGCGTGATGAGATACGAAACACCAGATTCTGCTGGGCAATCATCTGACAAAGGACCTGTTGGGTTATCGCCAAATCCGTCCAAATCAGCATCCTTCCATTGTTCTCCGAGATGAGGTAAACCATCGATCCGATCAAAGATGAGGTCACGATCGGAGTCGCTGTAAAGACGCAACATCTCGACATCCATGTCGAGCGATTCTAGGTAACCGAACAGAAGCGTCCCGTTCGAATCTACGTTTGATGAGAAATTCGCATTCGTGTACACGTTTTTCATTTCGTGCGTTGACCATGTCGTACGGTCTTCTGAACGCCCATCGAGATGCATGGTGTTCACACGTAGGGTATCGGTTCCGGTTGTAGTTGTCATCAACACAACCCCAGTGCTGCTCGATACGATGTCCCAAGCGCCGCCTTCTGAAGATACAGGTTGGCCTCCGTATGAGGACCAAACTCCTGTGCTGCTGCGCTGGTGCAAGACATCAGCCGAGGCTTGAACAGCGAAGATAAGTGACGAGCTGTGTTGAGTACAAGCGAGATCATAACCATCTTGTTGGCCATTTAAGAGTCCAAGTTGCTGCATTGAGACATTTGTCCACAACTCGGTAGAGGCATCCCGTTCGTGCGTCACCAATATGCCGTTTGAGTCCAGAGAAAGAAGAACGATTGTGTTGCTTGAATCCATGCACATGGAAAGTTCGGCTGTACCATCGCCGACGTTACTGAGTGTTACTGAAACATCATGATCGATGTCCAAGACTTGCAACGCATGCGTACCAGAATTATTGACGGTTGTTGCAACCAGCGTTGTTCCGTTGTTGAGCTGGAGAGCAACGTGCTCGGTACCGACTGCGTGACCGGAAGTTAACTCCGTTTCCGTGGACCAGGTACCACCAGATTTGACCAAGTGCTCAAGACTGTTGAGATTTGAATCTCGGTACAAGATGTGCATATCAGCGCCTTCAAACCAAATCGATGGGGATGCCGTCAAATTGGAATTTGAGAGTATTTCGGTCGATGACCAACCCGTCGGATCGGTTTGACTCTCTGCTGAGTAGTACAGTTTTTCGATGGTGGCGTGTGAATAGACCATGTGCAAATCACCGTTCGAATCGAGCGTTGAAGCGGGGTAGGTCCCAAAGTCATTGAAGGTACGAATTTCTTGGTGCAGAGCAGTCCAAGATGTCGTCGAGTGGTGAACGTAGCCGTTTGCGTCATCCAGAACAAACAACTCGGGTTGGCCAGAGGCCGTTACATCGAATTGGAAGTTAAAAGGTGATGCGGATGTTGAAAGTGTCTCTGTTACCCAAGAACCACCGGGGGACCCATCGTCAACATGCTCAAGATGAACAAGTGAATGCATTGAAGAGGCATTCAGTGAAAACATCATGGCGGTTTCACCTCGATTTGAAGTGGTTAGTTCCAATCCGGACATCTTGCCATCGAAAATGAACTGGCTGGTATCAAAATCTTGCTTACTTACGACAATCATGTCAACACCGAAGGACGTGCCTCTGGTTGCATTTCGAGTTGAATACACAAATTCGATTGCTCCGTCTGCATTTGAATCAAATCCACCAACGGTTGCAAGTCCAAGATAATCTGTTGGAGTACCCGTACGAATGGTTTCAACTGCGGGGACGAACCCATCCTGCGAACCAAGATAGAGGTCGAGTTGACCTGAAGGAGTGTATGCCATGCCTGACCCAATGAACGTGTCTGTGTACCCGTCATCGTTCACATCACCAGCTGAGGTAAACATCCAGCCGAATCGCTGATTGCTGCTACCTTGACTTGTCCAATCAGGGATACCACTGAAATTTTCAGATGCATTCCCCATGAACAAGTGAACTGTACCGCTGAACAATGGTGCACCCTCAGGCTTGAATTCTTGCAGTAAAAGTTCGTCCATCCCGTCATTGTTGATGTCATCAACGATTTCGACAACTGTGCCCAGCAAGGTACCTTGCTTCAACCGCTGGATGGCGCGATCTGACGATGTGGATATACCGTTCGCTGATCCATAGAACACTTCGATTGCTGAGAATCCCGTTGGTGAATTCTCGTCACCGGAGTTTGAGACAACGAAATCACCGAAACCATCACCGTTTAGGTCGCCGCCGCTTGAGATTGAGCGACCGAAAAACGGTCCCGATGTGTTTGCTGTTATGTTGTGTGACAAATGCATTCCATCCGTTGTGCCTTCGAAAACAGAGAGTCGCCCATTTGTAACTCCATCCGTCCAGTTGCCTTGGAGAGCCACGAGGTCATCGTGTCCATCACCGTTCATGTCATCTATCCGTGAGACATCCTCTCCAAGCATTTGTTCATCGTTTCCTGTAACACTCCAAACCAAATCGAACTGTGTCTGATTCCATTGATACATGGAGATGAGCCCGTGGTTGGACTCGTTCGTTCGAGTCACGTTTTCGAAGCCCGGTGAGGAAAGGAGCAATTGGGTCATGCCGTTGGAGAGGAACTCGCCGACAGCAACTCCATTCCCAAATCGCTCAGATGATTGTGTACCACTGAGAACAATCGGAGTCGACGACTCCAGGCCGTCGGTTCCACCAAAGAGAACTACAACTCGACCATTGTTGTTCAAACCGCTGTCGGAAGCAGTTGGTTGCGTAAAGACGAGATCATCGAATCCATCTCCGTTCAAGTCGCCATGTGCTGCAGCACCTTCAACGACATCGGGATACAACGAAAATGAAGACATTGCCTCATTCGAAAGACGTCCTGTGGATTGGTCTTCCAAACTCTTGAAGATCGAAAGCTCGGTTTGATCAGCGTCGTAAGAGGTTGTCGCAACCTGAGCGAGTCCATTCAAGTCTAAATCAAGCCCTACAGCGGTATGGAGAGAGGTGTCTCTGGCCAAGATTTGCTCTGTGATTTGGTCGCCGTTCACTTGCAGACGAATCGCTTCCCCGGCCCGGGTGTATGCTATGTTTGCAACGTCGTTTTCATCCACTTTAACTTCAAACTCATCGCCGACTGGTCCACTGTCAAGCAGACTGTTGTACCATCGTAAACCGCTGTTGTTTACCTGCCATAACTCACCCGTTGTAGTCCTCACCACTGCGAATTCATTTCCTCCTTGCGTTAGCCTGAGCGTCATTGATTCTGGGAAAAGATCCTCGATGATGGTGCGTTTCAACCACGCATCAGAGGTATACACCTGGCCTTGAAACGCAAATCGAGCCATCTTTAGATTCGCTCCGTCACCATAGATCGCCAAGGGCCGGTAAGATGCATCCACAACAACTGAGCATCCAATGATTCCATGCGAAGTACTAACTGAATCAATCATCAAATCGGAAAATACACCCTCAGAAGTGAACACTCCCATACGGACCTCGCCTTCGCCGTTCATCCAGCAAAGATAACTTGAGCCGTTTTCTGCAACGTAAACGCTCGGTGAACTCAAGTTGCTCGATGTTCCTGAAACGAGAAGTTCGCTCATCCACATATCGATGGAAGAATCCTGTCGAACCAGCAACTCGGACATTCCTTCCAAATCGATTGTTTGTCCACCGAGGTCATGTCCGTGTTCTAGATTCGTTGGAAGCGTATACTCGATCGATTTGCTCTCTGGCAATACTTGCTCGCTAGGCATCGATTGAGAGACAATTGGAGCCAACAACTGAGCGAGCATGAGCAAAACAAGTCCTGCTGACAGAACCGATTTGGAAAGCATCCGCTGCTCGCGCATGTACTAATCAGAACACTCAACATTCTAAACCATTGTTAGCACTTGAGTTGCATTTGCTCGACTTTAGACCAACCAATGATGTCAAGAATCACCTGCTGATGGTACTGACATGGCTCGGGTCCTCATCGTCGCAAACGGCGAGTGGCCAGAACAATTCAATTTTGAGAGAAGTTTCAATGACTACTCGCAAATTATTGCGTTGGATGGCGCCGCAAATCGCTTGATTGAGCAAGGTCATTTGCCTGATGTCATCATCGGCGACCTCGACAGCATCGAACCAAGCGTGTTGAACGACTGCAAAGAACGTGGCTCCCAAATTGTTCTTGACGCAAATCAAGAACAAAGCGATGTTTCCAAAGGATTGAATTGGGCTCACGAACATCACCCTACATCCCAAATATATCTCATCGGTATTGAAATTGGACGATATGATCATCATCTTGCTGGATTCTCTGCTCTGTTCGAATGCCAAAGTCCAGCTATTCTTTTGTTAAACGGTTGGGAAGCCCTTCGAATCGATTCGACTCCAAAAGAAATCCAAGTTCAAAAAGGAGGGCTCTTCAGTTTGATTCCATTTGGGGTCGTAACCGGCGTCAACCTTCAAGGGTGCAAGTATCCCCTCAACAATGAAACGTTGTCTTCAGGAACACGGGGTGTTTCAAATGAAGCGGTCGATTCAGTCATCACAGCTTCAGCCCAATCAGGCGATTTGCTGCTCCTCATCGAGAGATGAAGGCGGTAAAGCAGAACGAAGGAAAGCGCTGTAATCGCTCTCTTCGTCCCAATCTTTGGCGTGCTCATCCACACGAGCACGTTGCATTGTCGCTTCCAACCCACCCCAATCTTCAATCAACTTGAGTTTCAATGCAGCCTTTGGGGTGTATCCGGGCAGGAAGTTTCGCCAAAGGAAAGGTATCCGCCCAGGCGTAACGTTATTGACCGCTTTTACAATTGAAGTGTTGCAAGTCTTGAACAATGTGTGATAGAATTCAGGTCGGTCGGCAAGTTGGTTAAGTCTGTGGGCCATCTGAACGATCATCTGTCGTTCCTTGTCAGGAGGCGTAATCACACGATACATCGACACAATGTTGCTCCGGCCGTGTGTACGCAACTGGGTTAAATCTCGTTCAAACCCTACGAGCAGATACAGCTCGTAGGAACGCCACAAACCTGTCCAAGGGTGGTACCTTTTACCACGTTCACGACGGGTCTCGAATGAAAATGAGAGGCAGG